>CAZVGY010000043.1:0-27584 GCA_964627015.1 uncultured Desulfobacteraceae bacterium | reverse complement strand
GACCTGGTCCAAAGGACCAGGGTTTCTATGCTGGACTAAAATAAACCAGGGGAAAATAGTCAAAAATAAATCTTACGCAGCTTAGCAAAAAATCCGGGTGCAATAAGCACTGCAATATAGACTGCCCCTGCCAGTACGATAGTAGTAGCCCCTGAAGGGATATCCGGGCCATAGCTCAAGGCTATGCCGGCTGTGGTAAAAACCAGAGTGAATATAACTGAAAAGATCATCATCTGCCACAGACTTCTGGAAAACTGCCCTGCCACTGCAACAGGAAGTGTCAGCAACGCTATTACCATAACGATCCCAACTACTGTAACAAGAAGTACCACCGTCAGGGCGGTTAGGCAGAGCAGCAGGAGATAGTAAAATTCGACCCTGATACCTCGCAGCCTTGCGAATTCCTGGTCAAAACATACCACGAGCATCTGATTATAGAAGAGCACCCCAACCGCAACGACCAGAACATCCAAGCCGGCGATCAGCCATAGGTCATTCGAAGAAACCATCAGGATATTTCCGAAAAGATAGCTCATCAGATCTTCGTTGTATCCTGGAGTTTTATATATAAACAATACGCCTAACGCCATACCCACAGCCCAGACTGCCCCGATAACGGTGTCCTCGCGCTGCTTGGCGTTCAGGCTCACCAGACCAATAATCACAGCGGCTATGAGGGCGGCGGCAATAGCACCGTAGAGAGGATGCAGCCAGTCCCATTTATAGACGCTCTGACAATATCGGGCAGCCCCCATGCCACCCAGCACGCTGTGTGCGATCCCGCCGGCGATATACGTAATTCTTCTTGCAACTACATAGGTCCCTATCACGCCGCAGGCGATACTTACTAATGCCCCCGTGATCAGTGCATATTGCAGAAAAGTTTGATGTTGTAAATCTACTATGAACTCGTACACTAACCAATCTCCTCCGCGCAGCAGTGATCATGCCTTACCATATGGACGGCCTTTCCGTAAATTTCATTGATCATTTCACCTGTAATTTCACTGGTCGGATGAACAACGACCACCCGGTTCACGCAGGCAACCTTTCTGACATATTGGGAGACAAAACCCAGGTCATGGGTGACAACGGCAATCGTCATCCGCTTATTCAGGCGATTCAGTATTTCAAATAGTTCAGTTTCAACAACTGCGTCGATGTTACTGGTAGGCTCATCAAGAAGAAGCAATTCAGGACTGGACACCAGGGCACGGGCAATAAGTACCCTCTGGGCCTGCCCACCGGAGAGACTCGAAAAAGGACGATTGCGGATTTCATATAATTCCACCTGCCTGAGAGCCTCCGCTGCGGTCTCTTTGTCTAATCTGCCAAAAGGCCCTAATTTACCTCCGTTCCCAAGTCTTCCCATAAGTACTACATCCATCACGCTAACCGGGAAAAGCGGATCAAGGGAAGCTTTCTGGGGCATATAGCCAATAAGGGACCGCACCTTCACAGGTGGCTTGCCAAATACTCGAATGTTACCGGTTGTCGGGCTGATCAGTCCGAGTATCAGTTTCAACAAGGTGGTCTTGCCTCCGGCATTTGGGCCCACTATGGAAAGAAAATCACCCTCATCAACTTTCAGGTTAACATCCTCCAAAACCTGAAATCCGTTGTAGGAAAAGGAGACATTCTCTATATCTACTACCGGGGGCTTTTCCATTTCTTATACCCAGGAATAATACCAAAAGTTTCGTCATAAAAAAAGAGAGAGAATATTATCATTTCAAAAGAGCTTTGCGCAGGACTTCGGCCATGGATTCAAGCTCTTTTAAATAATCTCTTGGGAGAGGATCCAAGGGAACCACCACACCCCCGATTGCGGAAGCAATCGTCTCGGCATCCCTTTTAGAGTACTGAGGCTGCACAAAAATGACTTTGACCCGGTCGGCCCTGGCTCTCTTTATCAGCTTTGCGAGCCCTTTGGGGCCAGGCCCCTTGCCTTCTCCCTCAACCGCCACCTGTATAAGGCCGTAAGACTCACAGAAATAGCCGAAAGCGGGGTGGAAAACATAAATCCTTTTGCCCCTGAGGGGAGCGAGAACTTCGCCTATCATATTGTCCAGCCTGTCCAGGTCAAGTTGGAAAGACTTAAGATTTTTTTTAAACTCCGCCCTATTTGATGGATCTACCCGGGCCAGGGCCTCAAATACTGTCTTAGCCTGAATCTTGACTCGCTTAGGGTCCAACCAGATGTGAGGGTCTGGGATTTCAGATCCGCCTGACTGGCTAAAAAACCGCAGGGTTACGCCTTCGCGCATATCAACAATATCAAGGCCCTTTATAGCCCCGGGCATCCTTTTTATTAACACATTCTCAAAAGGAACGCCGATTCTGAAATATATTCTTGACATGCCAAGCCTTGCCAACTGTCTGGGCGTGGGCTCATATGTTGCGGGCGATTGACCCGGGCCGACCAGCACCTCTACTTTGACTAGCTCTCCCCCAACCCGCTTGACGAAATCGGCCTGAGGCAGAATGCTGACAAATACGCCCATCTTACCGTTCGGGCTCTCAGCAGCCCATATTAAGCCCAGAGTTGGGAAAACCGCCAAGAAACAGATTATTTTAATCAGCCAGCCCTGCACAAAGAGTGATCTCAAAATATGTCTCTGTTCCATAATCAATAAAACAAATATTCAAAGTCAAAAAATGCGAATGTCCATTGGGAAGAAGCAATCCGCCAGTACGGTTCTATTGGCTTTAAGACAGATCAAAGCTTCAATTCTTTTCGAAGGTTATCAGGACTAAGGGCAGGACCAAAAAGTACCTTGCCGTCGATACCCAAGGCGGGCGCAGAACGTACACCTTTCTCATCCATTAATTCAGCCGCCTCCTGGTCCATCATAAGGTCCTTTACTTTGAACTCCACTCCTTGCTCCCTGAGAAAATTTTTAAGCTTCTCACAAGGAGCGCACAAAGGAGTCGAATAAACAATGATTTCTTTAGTCATTTTATATCTTCCCTTCTTTTTTCAGTTGCCGGTACTGCTCTTTTGCCCGCATCCAGTTTTCTGTCGCTTTTTCATCAAGGAAAGGTTGTTCCTTGGTCATAAATAACGCCTTCCATCCGTCGCCATGAGGCCATATGAAGGGAGTTTGTACGGTAGTGCGCGGAGCTGTGGCCGATTGTAGCAGATCCAGTGCCATCGAAAAAATCTCTTTTTGCTGTTCAATATTAAAAGGTTCACCGCAGGGATTACCTAGTGGAAAATCGGTAAAAAGCAGCCGGGCCACCCCGCAATATTCAATAATATCTTTTGCACAGCCCATAATTACAGTTGAGATACCGTTTGCCTCAAGATGTCTTGCTACCAGACTCACGGTCTGATGGCATACCGGTCAGACCGGCGTTAAAACTGCCACATCCACATTATTACTGCGACAGCGCTTCAAAACCTCAGGGGCATCGGTCTCCATTGTCTTTCTCTGACTGTACCCGGTGTACACCCCGTAAAGAAATGGCGCTATCCTGCCCACACGGCCTTCGGCAACTGATTCATGCAGTCTTGTTATCGGAAAATAGGTGTCAACATCATCCAGGTTTGTTGCGTGACTGTCATAATGCTCCTGATGGCTGAAAAGGTCTGCAACTGGCACATTCGAATCGATTTCGTACACATTACCTATAAGGGTATGTTGGTTCTCATCAGATTCTGTTCCCTTCGACTTCACTGCAACATCGCTGGTAGAAACAATAGTGATACAGCAATCAGACAAGGGTTTTTTAAGCGGTGTAAAAGGAACCTCATCAAAATGAGCCCACTTGTAAGGATTATCGTATCCTTCTGCCAGATAATACTCGCGAGTCTTGTCTATGTACCTAACACTAGCACTCATCATCCCCTCCCGGTTAACATGATAATTTTTATGGAAACAGAATATCAAAAAACCCTTTTCCAGCCAAAGCTAACTGTCTGCCTATTTTTTCGAAGGATGTCAAGGCAAAAGCCAATCGACCGGTTATTTAAGAGAGTCAACACATTGAGGTTTCCGCATCTATGAAATAATTAACCGGTCTGCGAATACAGGAAATTCAGGCTAAAAAAACCTTAAAAAAAACTTGACACCTTCTGAGCACCATGATAATTAGGTCCCCAAAATATTATTAGGAAGGCCTAACCATAAAAATATGATGGCATATATAGAAGAAAAAAAATCTATGCAAAAGCCTCCCACTCCTGTCATGGAAGACTATCTTGAGACCATCTTCGATCTGGACATGGAAAAAAGGGCCGTGCGTGTAAAGGACATTGCGAGAAGACTTGATGTCAAGATGCCTACCGTAACCAATATGCTTAAGGCATTGAGACAACGGGGATACATTGACTACGAAAAATATGAGTATCTTGGACTGACCAAAAGGGGCTTTGACATAGGTAAAGAGATTCACCGCAGGCATCAGGTGCTGCGAAGTTTCCTTACGGATATCCTGAAAATAGATTTTGAAAGGGCAGATGAGGAGGCCTGCATGATGGAGCACGCCGTTAGCCCTTTAACACTGGACAGGATTATCCAATTCACTAAATTTCTTCAGGAATGCCCCAGGGCTGGCTCGGATTGGCTCGATAATTTCGAGGAATACTGTCTTAAGGGGCAGAACAAAAACAGATGTCTGGCACGGGTAAAGGAGTTTTCCAACAAATTCATTGACCGGGTAAGGTCTGCAGATCAAGCCGATAGTAAAAACAACACAGAGCGCGATAATGAGTGAAGCTTGGATTGTAAAAATCAGGACGCCTCGTATGCAGGTGAATTAGAATTCTACAAATACATCAGAAGGGCATTTTTTTAGCATCTAACTTAGTAACCTCTAACAAATATAGGGCAAGTAAACATTGGGCTCTTTTCAGAAAAATGACCTGTTGAGTATTATTAATAAAAATGCTGCGGATCTTCGCATGAAGATAGATATGCATTGTGAGCTTCTAAACTCAATAATAAAACAAGAAACCGCGGAGAACGGCTGTAAAATAACTTTTCGAAAATTCACATCGCCTGCAGAGGCCAGGTTGAAAAAGGTGATTGCCGAAGCGGTCGAAGAGCTGGAAAAAAGCAGAAGTGCTTTCAAATCCAGGCGGCTGGAGGCACTTCGAAAGAAGCTCACGCACGTATTAATAGAAACCGGGGAAGATGAGTAAAGAACCCGTGTCAAAAACGAGCGCGGAGTTCATAATTACATAATCAGGTATGTCTTACGGTCTTCGGCCTGAATCAGGATGCGGAGAAAGTGAAGACGTAACACGGTATTTGGGAAAAAGCCGGTTACGTCTTTTTTTTGTTTAAAACAGGAAGGGAGAAAGACTTATGACTTTGGATCAGATGAAACCGCGCAGTGAAGTACGTATCAAAAAATTGTCCACTCCGGGCAAGCTGGCACAGAGGTCGATGGATATGGAGGGCAGAGAGTAATGAAGTTAATCAGAAACAGCACGGCAATACTGCTGAGTATCTTTTTTGGGACATTTCTTTTGGCGACACAGAGCGCCTTCGGTGACATGTCGAACTATGAGCTGGACCAGAAAATAAAAGAACTGGAAAAGAGCGTAAGCGAGGCTGAAGGGCGGGGCCGGGATACGTCACGGATTCCGGAAAAATGGTTTGACCGTGTCAGTCTGTCCGGTGCAATTGAACTTGATTTCGGGTACATTAACGACGGTGATATCTCAGACAACACAATCAATGATTCCTCCTCAAACCTTGACATAGGAACTGCAGAGCTGGGCCTTGAAGCGGACCTTCACGATTATGTAACCGCCAATTTTATACTGAAAGGCGAAGATCTTGACGAGGACAACGACCGCGTGTTCTGGGATGAAGCATCCATTACCATTCAGAAAGATGGATTTCCAGTTTATTTCATAGGCGGAAGAAGAGGCCAGCCCTTCGGCCTCTTTGAAAGCCATCTGACCCAGGATCCAATCACCCAGGACTGCTACGAGATCCTGGAGACAGGCGCCACGATCGGGTATACCCCGGGCATATTAGGACTTGATATATCGGTAACCGCATACAAAGGCGAAGAGATGATGACCCACATGCTGGAAGGGGCATACAATCTTAACAGAAATTATTTCGACCTGGATACAGCCGCCCCAGCAGCCTGGCGAAATAACGGTGCGGGAGGCACGAGTCCACAATATGATAAGACCGACGGTGTCAATTCGTATATAGCCAACATCACTGCCGAACCCCTGGATGGACTGCTGTTGGCACTCTACTTCGACTCTGAACCAGGCGATAGGCGCAGAAACGAGACTCTCGGAGTCTCGATCCATTATGAAATAGGAAAATTTTCTCTGGACTGGGAATATATCGGGGCAGTGCAGAGGGAAAAGGACCCGGCGAACAATATGGAACGCAAGGAAAAGGCGTGTTTTGCTGGCATAGCATTTCAGGCTCTGCGTCCCCTGGAACTGGCGGCGCGTTATGAGGCTTTTGACGACGGTATACCCGGACAGCAGGACAATCACCTTGAGAATCGCTTTGGCCTCGGTTTCACTTATACCCTTTTTGAAAAAGAGGATTTCAAGGCCAATCTTATGACAGAATACCGCAAAAGCAATTTTGAGGTCCGTCCCGGAAATCCGGGCAATGTGGATGACAATGTGAGCGAATTCTTTGCAAGACTTGCTATTGAGTTTTAGACAAACCAGTTCTCCCTTCCCGTCTGGCAAAGCATTCCTTGCCAGGCGGAAGGCTTTTCTGAAAACAGCCGTTTTCAAACTGGACCCGTTTAAAGGTGCGTATGCCTTATCTTCCCTAAGCGACTGCATCCCGCTCTTTCCCCTTGATACAAAAGCCCTGTTTTCATATAGTTGCTTAACAGTATTATCCGCTCAAAATTGCCCTGAATTGAAATTGGGCAGGAGCGTGCCGGACTTCAAAGCCCAATGGTTTTAAGCAGGCAGGTAAAGCGTGTGGCATCTTATGAAAAAAAAGTCGGAATATTTGTTGCGGACAGCTCCGCTAATATGATCAGAAAAGGCGCTGAGATATTCTCCTCGTCCGCGGGGAAAAATATCTCGCACAAAGGACTTTTTTCCGTAGCCATATCCGGAGGTAAAACTCCAAGAGGCATGTACAGTCTCCTGTCAAAAGAACCTTGCCTCTCCCTAATACCATGGAAAAACACCCATATATTCTGGGTCGACGAGAGGTGTGTCCCGGAGGATCATCCTGAAAGTAATTACGGTTCAGCCAGGAAAGACTTTCTAGCCGCTGCGCCGATCCCTTCCGAGAATTTGCATCCCATACCTGTTGAACCTTCACCTGAGGAAGGGGCTGTCCGTTACCAGAAAATGCTTTCAGAATTTTTTGAAACAGCTAAAAGCGGGACTCCTGTATTTGACCTGATATTCCTGGGCATAGGTAAAGACGGGCACACAGCATCTATTTTCCCCGGCCAAATGGACCTGGCATCGAGAAAAAAATGGGTAATTGCCGTGAAGGGAGGAATACCTCTTGTCGATCGAATAACAATGACTTATTCAATACTTAACCATGCGTCACGGATTGTGTTTGCAGTCTCTGGAAAGGGCAAGGCCGAAATATTGAAGACCATATTTACGGACAAAAATATGCGCCTGCCGGCTCAGGCAATCCGGCCTTATAAAGGAGAGCTTCTATGGCTTCTGGATCGGGATTCTGCATCATTGCTTCCAGAGAAAGTGATAGATTTATATACCGGTGATTTCCGTGTTTGATTTTCTTTCCTTTCGAACGTTTAAAGCAAAAAGCATGTTCTTGACTTACTATTGAGTTTCATTTAACTATCGTGTTGTCTTTATCCAAATTCAAGGGGCCTGCTCTACAGATAAGCTATGGCCTCCGGTACATGGGAACATGGATATGAAGGATATACTTGGTGAGCTTCCAAAAAAGATAAAGGGATTCCTGGCGGATGATGAAGGTCTTCGTCTTTATGAACTGGCAAGAGAATCGAGCTCTCTAGGGCCCTGCCTGGAGATAGGCAGTTATTGTGGCAAGTCCACTGTTTACCTGGGCCTGGCCTGCAAGCAAATGGGGAACATCCTCTTTTCGATAGACCATCACAAGGGTTCTGAGGAACACCAGCCCGGGGAGGAATATCATGATCCGGATCTCTACGATCCCGATACCGGATCAATAGACTCTTTCAGGGAATTCAAAAAGACGATTAATTTGGCCAGACTGAATGAGACGGTCGTGCCCATTGTAGCGAAATCAAATATCGTCGCTAAATTCTGGTCAACTCCGCTAAGTCTGGTATTTATCGATGGAGGACACAGTTTTGAGACGGCCTTTGCCGACTATTCCTGCTGGGCGTCACATATCATCGCCAACGGTTTTCTTGTTATCCACGATATCTTTCCGGACCCGTCAAAAGGCGGTCAGGCCCCTTATGACATATACAAGCTTGCGGTTTCATCCGGTCTTTTTGAAGAGCACCCCATGGTAAACACGCTGGGGATACTCAAACGGGTCGGCCCCGCCTCTTCTTCCCTCCAGGCATTTTAAAAAAGGTGCAAAACCTTAAACGAGTAGTCGTATATGTTTTTCAGGTGTGTAGAGCTCCAGGAGATACCTGAGAAATAGTATTCCGGATTACCTATCTCAGTCTCCTCCACTTAGCCTCGGTTAGTCCCCTTTTGCTGGGAAAACAAGGTATCGAAGCCAGTGCCATATGGTGTTGCCTTTTAGCCTCTGTTTGTCTATTTGATCGAATTCCCTCGCAAGCCTGGCAGGGTCAGAAAACCACTGTGCCCTGGGAGTAATTTTTTCATTTGGGTCAAGCTCCTTTATTACCCTGGCGGGATTTCCAGCCGCTATGGAATTGGCCGGGACATTGCTGCCTACTACGGAGCCAGCTCCGATAATGCTGTTCTCTCCAATTGTGACGCCTTTTTTGACAATAGCGCTGTCCCCTATCCACACATTCTTTTCTATATTCACAGGGCAGGGAGACCCTACAGAAACTCTATTGTATATATCGTGCCAGTCTGAATCGGTTATATAGGCGCCGTTTGCGATCATGCAATTATCACCGATTATTATGGCACAGGCCGAACTGATCCGCACACCGGGACAAATCAGGCAGTAACTGCCGATTTCTATTTTCCCCTCATCCTTTCTCTCCGGCCAGACAGAAAGCCTGACCTTGTTATCAGATGAGCCTATTACGGTGGCGTAATCTCCCAGCACTATTGGAGAGCCGAAGATCTTGACATTCCAGGGTTTCATAAAGTGGGCGCCCCTGCCCAAAAATTCAAACTGGGGACGCAGAAAATGATTCACGTAGAATTTCTGGAACTTTAAATAAGCTTTTTTTAAAAAATAAGGACGGTGATCTCTTATCAAGAAAAACTACCTCTCTTCAGTAATACCTCTTGTTAAAGTAATCCCTCGGGATTAGGAATTCGCCCAGCACCTTGTCATATATTTATTCAATGAAAAAGAATCAAAAGAATCCCAAAAGCTATGACTGAATATTTGCCCAGCTGGCGTCAGGTTGTAAAGTGCATCCACAGCCATAAGCAGTACAGCATTTGTCCATGTTATCTTCTCTTCCGGCCAGATTACCATATCAGGAAATGTGAACCCGCACCAGTAGGAACCGTCCTCAAACCTCTTGTCAGAGATCCAGTTTAAAAGTGTCTTTCCAAGCTCATTTTTTCCCATAGCCGAAAGGGCCAGTATGAGTTCCGATGTCTCTGCGATCGTTACCCATGGCCTGTCTGACACACACCGTACCCCCTGACCGGTTATCACAAATTTTTTCCAGTATCTGTCAATTCGATTCCTTGCCTCAATACCAGTAACTGCCCCCGACAGAACAGGATAAAACCAATCCATAGAATATCTGGACTTGGTCATATCAAAGAGATGAGGCTTATACCTGATCGCTTGTCCCAGTTTTTCAAGAGGCTCCTCCCACCAGGACATCTTATGCCCTAGTTCATCAGCTATTGCCAGAGCGCACTTTATGCTAGTATATATGGAACTCGAACCAGTAAGAAGTGCTGTGGAAGCGATCTTTCCCTCAGGGCTCTTGGACCAGTAGATCTGACCTTCATGGTCTTGAAGGCTGAGGGCGAATTCAATTGCCGGCCTTACTGTTTTCCACATCTTTTTTAAAAAAGGCTTATCGCCGGTCAACAGATAATAATGAAACACGCCAACTGCAATATATGAGGACATATTGGCGTCCCGAGTTCTGTCTTCCGGCAGATCTCCCCTGTATGAGGCAAACCAGCTACCATCCTCAAGCTGGTTTAAGGCCATCCATTCAAAGGCTCGAAGGGCCTCGTCATAATAACCCCCGATTGCTAAACCCATTGCAGCTTCAACCAGGTCCCACGGATCTGTTTTATCATTTTCAGACCAGGGGATCTCTCCGTTATCCTTCTGGGTTTTCACGATTAAAGATACGACAGAATCGATATCGATAGGCAGGTCCTGTGTGCTTCCGGAAAGCTGAAAGTCCATATCACTATCCTTTCTTTCTAAGATAGAAAACCGAGCTTTTTGCTATCAGAGGATTGAGAAGCTTGTCCATTTTTCTAGTCAGCCAGGGATGTTTTACTATATCCCACACCAGAAACCTGTGATAGAGATTGACAAGCCGGGAGGTTTCATTTTTAGGTCCAACGAGGCACTTGAGCCACCAGTATGGCGAATGCAGGGCATGAGCCCAATGAATATACTCGCACAACAGCCCTTCCGATTCAAGCAACTTGACAAGATGACGCTTCCTGTATATGCGTACATGTCCTCCTGGCTCGTTCCGGTATGATTTTGAGAGGGCCCAGCAGATACTCTCAGGCAAAAATCTTGGCACACTCACAACCGCAAGCTCCCCCGGCTTCAGTACACGCGTAATTTCCTTTACTGCCTTTGAGTCTTCAGCAATATGCTCAAGGACCTCGGAGCAGATGACGAGGTCGAATACACCATCGGAGAAGGGCAATCTGGTTATATCAGCCCTGAATACGCCATAAGATCCACTCCCTCCTTCCCCTTCCAGTTCCATGATCTCCAGGGTATTTCTTGCTGTAGCAGAATCCTCATAGTTCATATCGATTCCCACCACGTGAACCTTGCGCCGTCTGAAGGCCTCACTCAGGTGCCGTCCGGTCCCACACCCCGCATCAAGCACTAGAGAATCAGGCCTCAAATCGAGTCTGGAGAAATCTACGGTTAGCATTGATCGCCTCTCTATATAGTTCCTCGAGTTTATGTGAAACGCTCTCCCACATGAAATGCCTGCGGACCCTGGCAAGACCTGCGGCGGAAAGCTCGCGACATTTCTCAGGACTGTCTAAAAGAGAAATGATGGCTCGCTCCAGTGCCCTGGAATCTGCAGGAGGCACAAATAGACCTGCATCTCCCACCACTTCCGGGAGGGCTCCCCCAGTCGTGCTTATCACCGGTATGCCACAGGCCATTGCCTCTGCCGCGGGAAATCCAAAACCCTCGTATAAAGAAGGAACCACAGCGATTGTCGAACGGGCATAATAGTAAGCAAAATCTCTGTCATCTATTCGATCGGTGAACTGTACACTCCTTCCAAGGTTCAACTCCCTGACCAGGCGCTCCACAACCCCATTCCTCTTTAAGCGGCCTATTACAGTAAGTTTGATATCCCGGGTCCGGGCGATAAAAGCTGTCGCTTCCAATAGATAGCGAAGCCCCTTCAGAGGGGTATCCGCACTGCTGGTAACCACAAGCCGGCTTTTATCACGCTCAACTCGAGGAATGGGGTGAAATATATCCGTATCAATACCATTGGGGATCACCCTAAATCTATGTACAGGAATCGAAAACTCGTTAGAGATCCCCTTTTTGGAACACTCCGAAACTGTTACAATATGTGACAGCCGTCTGGCGACTCGTTTCTGCATTCTGATAAAGGAATACCATCGTCTCACTTTTATATTCTGCAGCCAGTTCTTTGCGGTCTGGAGCTCTGTCTCCCTGTCCACAGTAATAGGATGATGAATTGTTGCGACAGTAGGGTAGCCGAGGCGTTTTATTCCTAGAAGGCCATAGGAGAGGCATTGATTATCATGAACAATATCGAATGATCCATAGTTTTTTCGAAGGAAATGATACGCGCGTATACTGAATGTAAGCGGCTCTGAAAAACCCCATGTGGAGACACCCAGCCATTCTAAATCATTTATAGGTGAAAGAATCTCGCGGAAGGTGGGGAACCTGAAAAGGGCATCCTGATTATAGAGATCGAGACTGGGAAGCCGGTGTAAAAAAATGTCCGGGTCGAGATGTGGATAGGGTGGTCCGGATACTACATGAATTTCATGCCCAAGATCCTTAAGGGCACGACTGATCCTCTTGATGTAAACCCCTTGCCCGCCGCAAGTGGGGTTGCCGCGGTAGGTAAGCAGACATATTCTCAGGGGCCTGCCGTTATTATGCGGTATTGCCTCGGCGCAACAGGATTTCATAACTATTCCCGGATTGAATCTGTATCTGTTCGGCGCCCTTGTCAGGCAAACCGCACTCTAAGACTGCCCGGCTGAGCCGGAAAGGCTTTTAAAATTAATGGTATAAATTGGCCATAATCTATAAACGAAAACTCATGGTTTCCAGTTGGCCAAATCTAAATGTTTAATTTCCATGCCCTTTAACTAAAAATGTAGACAAGAAGCCCCCTGTAGAAAGGGGGAATGAGAGTTTAAAACACTATCCATGGAAATGCAAGTATCATATTGTTTTTATTCTTAAAAAGACATAAAAAATAACCCGATTTGTCAGACCTTTTAGCACAATTGACCAGGATTTTTAAGCCTATGGCTTTTACTAAGTAGCTGTATTTATAATGTTTACTCAAAATATTCCGCTAACCATGAATTCAGCCGAAAAAACCGTTTTGGCATGGCCTGGAGGGCAGGCTTCAAAAAATTTTATAGTCTAAAAAAGCGTTTCCGTCTCAGGCCTTCAGGAATGCTTCGAAGCCGGTCCCATAGAAATGTTCATCGGTAAACTTTTAGAGATCCCATTTTTTCTTTTTTTCACGATACTTTTTGTTATATTAAAAAGGTCGGAATGAATTTTTATCGCCTCAAATCTCAGGCAGCTTGAAAACATTTAGGGGGTGCCAAATAATATGCAGACGGCTATGATAGGGCTTGGAAAGATGGGAATAAATATGGCAAGGCGCCTTGTTCAGGGAGGTCATGAAGTAATCGCCTATAACCGAACAAATGAAAAGACAGAACAGTTAGTAAATGAAGGTGCAGAAGGAGCCTATTCTATAAAAGAGATGGTGCAGAAGCTTTCGCCTCCGCGTGTTGTATGGATAATGCTTCCTGCAGGAGAGGTTGTTGATAAACATATCATTCAATTAGAAGATATTCTGGACCCGAAGGACATTATTATAGACGGAGGGAACACCCATTATAAAGACGATATCTTACGTTCCGAGTCACTCGGTAAAAAGGGTATTCGATACGTAGATGTAGGCGTTAGTGGTGGCATATGGGGGTTGAAAAAAGGGTATTGCCTGATGGTCGGTGGAGAAAAAGAGGTGTTCCACCACCTGGAATCACTTTTTAAAACCCTCGCCCCCAAAGATGGGTATCTATATTGCGGAGCAGTCGGTTCCGGTCATTTTTTAAAAATGGTCCATAACGGCATAGAATATGGAATTATGCAGGCCTATGCAGAAGGTTTTCAAATCCTCAAGGCATCTCCTTATGCCGAGTTTTTCAGCTATGAAAAAATATCACACCTGTGGAACCAGGGCAGTGTAATAAGGTCATGGCTTTTGGAACTCGCTGAAACTGTTTTTTCAAAAAGCCCTGATCTGAAGGACATTAAAGGCTACATTGAGGAATCTGGTGAAGGAAGATGGGCGGTCCAGCAGGCGGTGGAAGAAGGAGTTTCAGCGCCGGTTATTACCCTTGCATTGATGCGCAGGTTCCAGTCACAGGAAGAAGAATCTTTTGCTGACAGGTTGGTCTCAGCCCTGAGACGTGAATTCGGTGGGCATACCGTGTTTTCCTCAGATTAGACTTATTAAAAAACATGATCACCGGGACTGTAAACATGACGAAAAAAGAACCTGTTATCTTAGCTGGAGATATAGGCGGGACCAAAGTTAATCTGGGTCTATTCTCTAAGGGCAAAAACCGTCCAGTGCCAAAAGTGATTGAGACATATTTCAGCAAGGACGCGGCCAATATTTCAAACATACTGGAAATATTTCTGGAAAGCCAAAAATTTCCTGTATCAGGCGTGTGCCTGGGTATTGCAGGGCCTGTACTGAATGGAAGATGTAAGGCTACAAACCTTCCCTGGAGCGTATCGGAATCCGAAATAAAGAAGCGTTTTAAATGGCCAAACGTTCGCTTAATAAACGATTTGGCAGCTACTGCTATTGCGATTCCCTTGCTTAATAGTAAAGAGGTCCTCACCTTGAATAAGTCCAGATTTCGAAAAGGACAGAACTTCGGTCTTGTAGCCCCCGGAACAGGTCTGGGGCAGGCATTGCTAATCGCCGGCACAGACGGCTTTATCCCTGTTTCTTCAGAGGGAGGGCATGTGGATTTTTCACCACAGAGCGAGCCCGAAATTGAATTGTTTAGATATTTGAAAAAAAAATACGGTCATGTGAGCACTGAGAGGATACTTTCAGGCCCCGGACTTTTTAATATATATTCATGGATGAAAGACTCCGGGAGGTACCGTGAGCCCGAATGGCTTAGGATAAAAATCAATCAAGGGGATCCTGCGAAGGTCATCACCGAAATTGCACTGGATAAAGGGCATCCTCTCTGCAACCGATCCCTGGATATGTTTGTATCAATCCTGGGCGCTGTCTGCGGTAACCTGGCTCTCACAGCTTTTACAACTGGAGGAATATACCTTGGAGGCGGTATCCCGCCCAAAATTCTGCCGAAACTCAAGCACGGTCCTTTTATAAAGTCCTTCACAAATAAGGGGCGATTCAAAGATTTTATGGAAAAAATCCCTGTCAAAGTAATACTAAACGACAGAGCGGCAATCCTTGGAGCTGCACACTGTGCTCTTGAAATACGCTGATCAAAAAATAAAGGAGTTGAATTATTAAAACAGTATCAGTATCTGTGCATTGAAAAGCCCCTGTTAAAAAAGGGGCTTTTAAATTATCCTTTAATTTCTCCCTAGCGAGCTGACCAAGTGAGTAATGAGATTATACTCCAAACCGATCACCTGACCAAAAAATTCAGCTCTGTGACAGCTGTTGAGGATCTTGACCTTAAAGTCAGTAGAGGTGATATCTTTGGGTTTTTAGGTCCCAACGGCGCAGGAAAAAGCACTACCATTAGAATGCTGCTGGGTCTCATCAGACCGACAAAGGGAGCAATAAAACTCTTCAACAGGCCTTTTGAACAACACAGAGATAATCTCCTGGGAAAAATAGGAGCTCTGGTAGAAAAACCAAGCTTTTATAATTACCTGTCGGCACGTAAAAACATGGAAATATTTGCAAAAATGGCCCGTTGTCATCATAGAATTGCCTATGAGATTGACCGTGTACTGGATATCGTTTCGTTACTTGATCGGGCAGGAGATAAGGTCAAGACTTACTCCCACGGAATGAAGCAGCGACTTGGTGTGGCCCAGGCCCTGCTGGGGAAGCCTGAACTGATTATCCTGGACGAACCCACCGCAGGGCTGGATCCTAAAGGAATTAAGGAAATCAGGCGACTGATTTCGGAGCTATCTCAGCAGGGCCTGACCATATTTCTATCTTCCCATATCCTTCACGAAGTCGAACAGATTTGCAGAAACATGGCTATCATTGACAGGGGCAGACTCATTGTACAGGGAGATGTCGAACAATTGCTCAATTCCGAAGAAAACATTTTTATAGTAAAAATCGACCGTCCCGAAGAAGCTTCGGAGATCCTGAGAACAAGGGGATGGTCTAAATCTATTAAGGTTTTGTCGGGGAAAATAGAAATAATGATAAGGGAGCAGCAAGTTCCTGGAATGGTCGAATTCCTTGTACTGTCGGGATTTCACATCTTTGGAATCCAGCATAGACGTTCTCTGGAAGACTACTTCCTTTCACTCCTTGGGGTTGAAAATGCTTAGCCTGATCCACCTTGAATGGATAAAGACCTTCAGCAAATTGAGGACCTATATAGGCTTCATTGCCTTATGTGTGGTACTGCCTATCATATTTACCGGCCTTAAAATAGATGATGGACGTTTCCTGAGAGGAACCTCCAGTTACAAGTTATTAGAACAGAACTTCTATATGAGCGGCAACCTGCTGAACGGCTTCTTTGTTTCAGAGCTGGTCATGTATTTCCTTATGGTTCATATACCATTCTTTATCGCCCTTGTCGCTGGAGATCAGGTAGCGGGCGAAGCTACTGCAGGGACATTAAGGATGGTACTTATCCGACCTCCTTCGCGTCTGAAGTTCATCACAGCAAAGGCCGTAATAAGCCTGGTCTACACGACACTTCTCGTGGCGTTTCTGGGTGTCCTGAGCCTTGGTTTAGGCATTATAATATTCGGCACAGGCGATCTCCTGGTAAGAGCAGAAGGGCTGCTCATTCTCGCAGAACAGAAGGCAGCGTACAGGTTTCTTCTGGCTTATGCTCTCGCCGTGCTGGCTATGGGAGTTGTCTCGTCCCTGGCTCTGATGTTATCCGTACTGGTCGAAAATGCGATAGGGCCGATAATCGGGACAATGGCTATTGTAGTCATATCAGTCATAATCTCGGAGACACCCATATCACCCTTTGAAAAAATCCGGCCTTTCTTTTTCACTACCTATTCTAATGTATGGCAGAAGGCGTTTCTTGACCCGTTACCTTTCAGCGACATTTTTTCGTCGGTGTTTTACCTTATTTTATATATGCTGACTTTTTTTGTGTGGCTTTTTTCATTTTTAACCGGAAAGATATTCTGTCATGAAAAACGGATTTCGTAATAGTCTAATATTGTTTTCCGCTTTAATCATTTTACTTTTCCATGGATCTTATTTCGCGTTGCAAGGAAAGGGAATAACAGCTGAACAGATATTAAAAAATCTTCAAGACACCTTTAATAGAATCGACAACTATTCTGTGCTCCTCAGCATCAAAACCAAAATAACACAGGTAAATGTACCCGAAATGGAGGTAATGGTCTTTTTTAAACAACCTGACAGGCTTCAGCTCCAGTCAAAGGGTTTCGCCATGCTTCCCAGGGAAGGCCTGCTCATTAATCCCAATCGCTTCAGCGAGGAAAACTTTTATATCTCTGCCCCGGAAAGAGAAGCTGTTGAAGGGGTAGAAACCTTTAAACTGGAACTGATACCTAAAACAGAAGAGATAAGGCTGAGAAGAATCGTTTTATGGGTGGATCCGGCGAGATGGATAATAATTAACGCAAAAACCGTAACCTGGCATGGACAGTGGTTCAAAATCGGATTCGAATATGAAAAATTCCAGGAAAAATACTGGCTCCCGGCCAGTGCCCTGGTAACAGTAGACATGAAAGGTTTCAAAGGCTTTTCAAGTTTTCATGATATGCATGCGTGGGAAGGTGACAACGAGGAGCAAGAAAGCACAGGAAGAATAACTATAGAATTTCTCGACTACAAAATTAATCAGGGAATACCTGATTCAATATTCGGGCAGGAGACGGAATAGATTCACCCTTTTCGGCCTGCCCCGGAGTCCGGGAATCTGTCGCATCGAAACACCCGCCAAATGGGGCCGCAAATATTTCCAAAGACCGAAAACAAGGAGGGAATACATGTTACTTTCGTCCATACTGGACAGGGCAGTCCGGCTCTACCCTGATAAAGAGGCGGTCTGCTCCGGGGAGCACAGGTTCACATACTCCGAGTTCGGAGAAAGGGTCAGTCGTCTGGCCCATTACCTGTCTGAAGCAGGTATAGGGAAACAGGACTGTGTAGCTATTCTACATGACAACGACTATCAGTTTCTGGAAGCCTATTTTGCCACCGCCCAAATAGGGGCCGTTCTGAATCCCCTTAATTTCAGGCTTTCCCCGCGTGAACTGGGATTTATCATAAATGACTCCAGGGCACTGCTCCTCATCGCTGCCACCAGGTTTACAGAAAGCGTACATAAACTTAAAGATCTAAACGTCGGTCTTAAACAGGTCATCTGGACGGGTACAGGTTTTATTTACGAGGGTTTTCACTCGATCAACTACGAGGAGGCTATTAAAACTCAATTTCAAAGCCCTTTACCAGAAATTGATATTTCCGACCGGGAAATCGCCCAGCTCTACTATACCAGCGGCACAACCGGAAAACCAAAGGGGGTCATGCTGACACACAGGAACATATCGACTCATGCCCTTGCCGCTATAGCTGAGTTGAAACTTACTGACAGGGATGTCTGGATTCATGCTGCACCCTTGTTTCATCTCGCGGACGCCTGGGCAACCTTCGCTATTACATGGGTAGGCGGAAGACATGTTATGGTAACTGAATTTGAGCCCGTAAAGATCCTGGATATTATGGAAGCTGAAGCGGTGACTCTAACCAACATGATTCCTACCATGCTTAATATGCTTGTGAACACAGAGGAGATATTCAAATATGATTTTTCAGCCCTGCGTGTGATCCTGAGTGGTGGCGCCCCGATCGCACCGGAGGTAGTAAGGAAAATAATGACCGCTTTCAAGTGCGATTATATTCAGACCTATGGCATGACCGAAACCAGCCCATATCTTACCCTTTCGGTATTAAAAGAAAATCTGGAACGGTTATCATCAGAAGATCGTTTCAGGTATAAGTCAATGACAGGAAGGCCGTTTATCGGTGTTGATCTTAGGGTGGTCAGAGATGACGGGCAGGAAGTGGTTCCGAATGGAAAGGAAGTAGGGGAAATAATCGTGAAGGGCGATACGGTTACTCCTGGATACTGGAACCGCCCGGAAGAAACTGATCAAACCTTGAAAAATGGATGGCTTCTTACTGGAGACATGGCAGTCATTAATAAAGAAGGGTACATAAATATTGTTGACAGAAAAAAAGATATGATCCTTACCGGCGGTGAAAACGTATATTCTATTGAGGTTGAAAATGTCCTGTACATGCACCCGAGTATCCTGGAAGCGGCAGTTATAGGAATCCCTGATAGTCACTGGGGAGAAATTGTAAAGGCTTGTGTGGTGCTGAAAAAGGGGGAAGACTACACAGAGGAAGATATTATTAACTTCTGCAAACAAAATATAGCATCATATAAATGTCCCAAGAGCGTAGTATTCCTCGAAGAGCTACCAAGGGTGGGTTCTGGTAAAATATTCAAAAAGGAATTAAAAGAGAAGTTTTCGAGGTAACAACTTCCCCTTCATTTTTGTTGGTCCAGTGACCAATGAGGTTATACTATAAAAGTATATACGGCTGAAATCCTCACAATCCTCGGAGTTCTGTTTATAGCAGGAATTGCTACAGATGCCACGCGGCTTCGAGCCAGATTGAGAGGGGTAACTCTTCTTCTTTTATTAAGTGACACTTATTACTCGAGGTCGAACCTCCACGCACACCAGGCATCATTTGGATGCTCATCAGGAGGACAGAATAGACAACTAGTTTTAAACCTGGGGTTTATAACCTGGGCATGATTTATAAAACAGGCAAGCCCTGCCTTTTTACAAGGCAATTCATCACGTCCATGTGTCTTCCTGATATCCTGGCCGCATTTAGTAATATACAGAGTGAGGCCCTTATCGTCCACATCTCTGAATTCCGGCTGGATAGCACCATAGGTATAGGTGACGAGTTCCAGAGATTTAAGAAGTGCCTGTACATCATCTCCTAAATTAAAAAGCTTTTTTACCCTGTGAGTCTGGGCCATTGCCACCGGGCCGAAAATAGCCTCATCCGCCTCTCCTGCCTTATCAAGGCCGTAAGTATTCTCAACCCAGTATATCCAGTTCCCCTGTACATTCCAAAAATCCTTACCTGAAACATGAAGTAAATCAATCAGTTCATCTTTTGAAAGATTCTCCAACACTGCCCTTTTATCCATAACATCTCTCCTCTTCTTATCTACATGGTGAATAAATCAATCTTCCCCTCTTACCTGGGAAAAAATCGTTCTCAAGAAACTATGCCCTTTTTTCATTTTTAGGCTTTATCATCCCGTGATACCCAGTGTATCCCCTCCCGTAAAAGGCCTATCATCACTTCGCTCCCCTCTAAAAAAGAATTCGGCAGGGCCGTGGCCTCACGACGCGAAATAGTCGTACGCAAGCTTACTCCAGATTCATGGGCGAGTTCAATCTCCGAATGCCCGTCGGTATGATTTACGTTCCTGATATGCATTTTGCCCTGCCACAGGTAGGCATCCCTGTCCTTCTCCGGAAAAATTTCAACAGCCCAACCAGGAACGGTCAGGTCTACTTGTCTTTCCCCACCCGATGCTAAAACCGGGATGTCTGAATCGATCAGACCCATACCGTCTATCTCAATCTTCCCGTGCTCTCTAACTGTGGCCGGTACAAAATTTTCAATACCCAACAGACCCGCCACAAATCTGTTCACTGGCCGCCCCAAGACCTCATCTGGAAGTCCCTCCTGCTGAATCTCTCCATCCTTCATTACGGCCAATCTATCACCAAGAAAAAAGGCCTCGCTCAGGTCATGGGTAATATGAAATATAGTCACCCCTATCTCGTGGTGTATTCTCTTGAGCTCCCGTTGCAGGCGGTCTCTGGTTGAGCGGTCCAGGGCGCTGAGGGGTTCGTCCAAAAGCAAAACATGAGGCTTCATGACCAGGGCCCTTGCCAGGGCAACCCTCTGACGTTCACCACCTGAAAGGTTAGTAATTCTGCGTCTCAGAAGATGCCCTATATCCAGGAACCCGGCTATTCTGTCCACTTCTCTTTTAATCGAGGCTTTTGACTCACCCCTCAGTCTAAGACCGAATGCGATATTACTGTAAATATTCAGGTGAGGGAAAAGTGCATAATCCTGGTAGACGACACCCAGATGTCGGGTCTCGGGCCGCAGCATTGTGAATTCCTGGCCCTTCAGGAATATTTTTCCCCTGCTTGGCCGATGAAGGCCTGCGATTGTCTCCAGCAGCACTGTCTTGCCGGTTCCGGTCGGCCCCAGGAGTACAAGATATTCGCCGTCCTTTATTTCCAGGGAAACGTTGCGCAATTCAAAGGAACCAAGTTTAAGACAAATATCTTCCAGACGGAGCACCTACGCCTCCCTCCGGCGTTCGGCCAGCCACCTTAGAATAGCAAAAATAATTAAACAGAGGATAATAAGAAGAACAGCCACGGGTTGAGCATATTTGAGCCCGTAAGCCTGAAATCGTTCCCATATCAGGACTGGTGCTATCATGGGATGATAGGCCAAGACAATAACCGCTCCGAACTCGGAAATGCCTCTGGCCCACATCATTATGCCACCGGAAAGGATAGGCCTCCAGGCAAGGGGTAAGGTAACCTTGTAAAAGCTCTGCCATTGTGATGCACCCAGTGTCCGGGCAACGCGTTCGAGTTTAGGGTCAACCAGGGCAAATCCATCCCTGGCAGAATTGACTAGAAAAGGCAAAGAAACGTAGGCCATGGCTAAACTTATCCCCGCTTCTGTGCCTACAAATGAAACACCCAGACCGTCAAAAGCCCTGCCCAGGAAAAAATTCCTGCCGTATACCATCAGAAGTGCTATGCCAGCCGCAGTGTGAGGTATCATTACAGGGAGATCGACCAAACCCTGAACCAGACTCTTTCCGGGAAATTTCCGGCGGGCCAGAATGTAGGCAAGGGGTACCCCGAAAATGGAACAAAAAACGGTGGCCCAAAACGCGGCCCTCAGGGTAAGAAAAATGGAACTCATCACCTCACCATCAGCCATAGTCGAACGCATGACCTCCGGATTGGCGCTTACTATCATCCTGAACAGCGGAGCAACTATGAGGATGATAAGAATCAGGCCAAGCAATGTAAATAAAAGATCGAAGCCGCTCCTCCTTTTAAACGACCTCATTGGATATCCCCTCTGAAATATTTTTTAAGCGCGGTAACCAGCCGAATAATAAGCCCAGGGCTCATATGTCTGGCCTTAAAGCAGTTTCAAAGGCGCATTTGAGATGGTCATTTGCATACGACCAGGCTCTTAATTCGGGATGGCAGGAGCTCTGTTTTTCCTGTTGCCTCAGGAGGGGATACAGGCGGCTGGCCGTTTCGCCTCATTATCTCCTGTCCGGGAGGTCCCACAACGAATGCTACAAATGCCAGCGCCGCCTCAGGATTAGGAGCCTTTTTGGGAATCGTTATTCCATACACCATAGGCTTTCCCTTCTTTTTTAGGAATTCTCCTGGTCGTTTCCCGGTTATACTTATCTCAGCCTGCGCATAAAAATCCCTGAAAGCCGGGGATTTCAGGCTTATTTCCTCGGGCAGGGGAACAAAGGGCATCCGGTGTTGTTCGCAGACCGACCTGTATATAAACAGGTAGTCTATCTGCCCTGCCTCCAGCATTGCTATCAGATCCGTTTCCTTGGGACGTATATTTCTCGGTGGACAATTTTCTCTGAGAGCGTCATACAATCCAGGAACCTTGTAGTATTTCTCAGCCAGTTGCCATACAAGCTGGCTTCGATAGCCACACGGATCGCTGTTTGGATCAGAGTGACCGTATTCGACCTTATTTTTTAAAAGTATTTCATACCAGTTTTGACTGTTAATTTGAGCAGAAAGTCTGGAGTTTTTCCTGTACATGATAGCCATTTCATTCGTGGCAAAAGAGATGTTCCAGTCAGCATGATCAGGGAAAAGGAGATCCTCTATCACGGTATAGTCAGCAGACCCCATAACATCACAATCTCTTTTCAGGTCCACAATTTTTCGCGCACAAGTACGTGAACCCGCTGCCTCACGAAGTACCTTTATTCCAGGATTTTCCAGAGAAAACGCCTCTGATATATCCTTAAACGGCATGGCAAGGGAGCCGGCATGAAATACTATCAGCTTACTGTCTGTTTCTGAATACACAGGGTTTGATAAAAGGAGAAAAGTTAGGGACATTAGAAAGATAAAAATAAAAACATATCTTGCAGAAGTCATCAGTTCACCTCTATTTGTTTGTAGCAAGCTCTATTGTGGGAAAACTATCTTTCCGCACATGCTCAAATCATACCCTTCAAGTTCTCCCGCTAAATCCAGAAAGGAAGGTTCTCGTAGGAGCGCCAGAAAAAGCTGAACCCCTTTTTCAAAAAAGCGGTCTTTTACGATTATGAGATCAAAACGTTCCCAGCGCAGTGGAATAAAATCAAGGTCCAGAAGCGCGGCGACTGTCCTTATGCCCGGGCCGGCCTGGGCTCGCCCGGAAAGAACCTCGAGGCCGACATCCAGGTGACGCTGCACCTCATGCCCGTATCCATTCAATGATTCCGTTTTTATTCCAGCCTTTTTTAGCTCACCGTCAAAGAGAAGTCTGGTGCCGGTACCTAAATGACGGTTTACAATCCTGATACCAGGCCTTTTGAGGTCCGCCACACAGGAAATCCCTTCTGGATTTCCCTTTGCAACCAACAGCCCCTGCTCCCGCCTGCAAAAATTCACCATTGCCGGCAAAGGCCCCAGTTCCTGTCTGGCAAAGCCGAAGTTATACTCCTGTTCCTTCTCCTGAAGCAGATGACTGGAAGCTATATGACACAGGTTTCGCCTCAGGGCCCTTATACCGCCCAGGCTCCCCAGATTCCCGAAAACCGCCACATGCTCTGAATACATTCTATTAAAGAGTGAGATGGTCCTATCCAAAAGGATATCGTTGCTTCCGCTTATTATCAGAAGCCCATGATAGGGCGGTAAAGGGTCGCCTGTCTTTGGGTAGTTTATTGTCTCATTTTCCAGCCACTGTTCTACAAGGTGTCTAGGAAACAGCCACTTTCCGGTAACCTTTGTACCGGGCAACCCCTTGTCGGAGATCAGAGAATAGACCATTTTCTCATTTATGTTCAGCAGGTTTGCAACTTCCCGGGTGTTGAGCAGGTCTTTTTCGTTCACCTCTAATCACCTCCCTCTGTCCGCGGATACTAGTATCGAAGTCAGTTCAAGTCAATATCTAGTTAGTTGAAGAAATTTTATCCACGAGATCAAGATTTTTTGATTCCAGACAACTTTCAGCAACAAACAGGTAATATTCTGTAACTCAAGACAAACACAGTAGAAGTATCAGGGCTTTTTACTTCTTCTACAATTCACGTTTCTCTACCGAGGTTTTCAAACAGAAAAAAGGCCAGTATTCCAGCGGCGATAGTCACTCCCCCATACAGGGAAACAATGGGATTGCTCCTGATGCAATAATAAATTATCCAGGCGTTACCCACGATAAAGAGTAGAGGCGTTACCGGGTACCCAAAAGTCCTGTATCCCGTCACCGGGGTAGCTTTTTTAAACCGGAGCAGCATTAAACCTGCTATTGTCAAAGCCGCAAACAGGGATAGAGTAAAACCTATGTACATAAGTAATTTGTCAAATGATGCAGTAAGGACCATTAACGCTGCAATACCAGCCTGTAACAATATGGATGCTGCAGGGATTTTATGGGCCTTCGTAGTCCTGCTGAACATATGGAAAAAAATCCTGTCTCTTGCCATAGCATAATAGACTCTGGGGCCGGCCATTATCATGGCACTTATAACAGATAAGAGGCATATAGTAATTGCAAGGGAGAAAACCCTACCCGTATCTACACCGAAAAGGGCCACTGCAGACGCCGCCCCGACCTCTATTATATTACTCATCTCCCTGGCAGGCAGCGCAAAAATAAAGGCTACATTCAAAAGTATATAAAGGACCATGACCAGAGCGGTACCGCTAAAGAGAGACAGAGGAATGTTTCTTGAGGGGTCTCTTATCTCACCTCCAAGATAGGCCGCTGCGTTCCATCCACTGTATGCGAAGGATGTAAAAATTAGAGATACAGCGAAACTTTCAGAAAAAACCGGTCTATAACCTATACCGAGGGAAAAATTCTCCCACGAACCATTCCCCCCCCAAAGTCCCGCACCCACAAATACACAAATAACAGCTATCTTAAAAAAGGTGAGAAAGTTCTGCACCCTGCTTCCCAGATAAAGGCTGTATGCATGAACAGCCGAAAATACAATAATGACAACTACTCCTATTAAGGCTACCGGAGAAATTTTCAGTATGCCGCACTCAAGAATCGGGAAATGCAGGCCTTTTTCGAAAGCCTCAGGTAAAGAGCTTGATAAATAGGCGGCAAAGGCCATAGAAGCGGCCGCTATTGGAGCGGAGAATCCCACAATAAGCGACACCCAGCCTGAAAGAAAACCTGGCAATCTCCCGAAGCTTTCTCTCAAGAATACATATTCACCTCCTGCTCTGGGAAACATTGCCCCCAGCTCACCGTAGCAAAGCGCCCCAGACAGGGCAAATATCCCTCCCACCACCCAGCAAAGAAGCAGGGAAACAGGGCTCCCCAGCTCCGCCATTATGAAGCCGGAGGTGGTAAATATCCCGGTGCCGATCATATTGGCTATAACGAGAACGGTTGCAGAAACAGGGCCTAGTTCTCTTATGAGTCCATCATTCTTTGATTCATTTAAATCCATATCGATACCATAGACCTTATTCGATCCATGTAAAATTACTATGTATTTACCCTTTTAGAGCTCTTCAAAACTCCGAAGTGCGCAATTTTTATTCCTTTTGTCAAACAAATAGACGTGATCAGTGACAATCCTTATTTAGTATGGAAAGGCAGGGGCCTATATATATTAAGCCCAGGAATTTTTCCCTCTCCCCTGACGCCGTCTCTACCAAATTCCTAATATTAGTCATCACCATGCGCTCACTTCCTGAATAACCAGCCTTATATACAAGAGCCGCCTCTGTTTCATCGGGATAGTATTTCAAAAAAAGTTGTACTAACTCTTTTAGGTCTCTAAGTCCCATGAACACACAAATAGTTTCACCTTTTTCCGCGACCGACTTCAACATAGACTCATTCTTTTTCAGACCCCAGGGGGTAGTTATAATAACGGAGCCATTGCAGGCGATATCGCTATGGATCATTGCATTGGACGCGTTAAAGGAACTGATACCAGGGACAATCTCTATTTGTTCTTTTTTGAAATAATTCCGTACCCATCTCCAGCCGCTCCACAAAGTAGGATCGCCATACTCCAGAATTGCTACTGTTCTCCCTTTTTTCAGTTCAGCCTTTATCGTTTCTGCAGACCACACGCATTCACGGTTGCGCAATTCCTTTAACTCGGCCTCGGAAAGCCCCGGGTTCTTTCTCTTTAGCCTGGGCGGCGCAAATGCATACAGGTCAAACAGCACAGTACTGTCTCCCATATACTTTGAAAAGCGAGCCCTGATATCTTCGGGACAGACAACCACATCCGCCTTAGCCATATTTGAAACTGCTTCCAAGGTTATCAGATCAGTATCTCCACAGCCTACCCCTATGACATAGATCTTAGGATCCTGTCGAAGGGAAATCACCTCTATCTTTTCGACGGCACTCAAGAATCTGTCTGCCATAAGGTCATCAGGTATAACAAGGGTGAATTTCCCCCCTTTATTTGAGGGCGGCTCAGCAGTGTCGGAGATCATTACCCTCTCTCCCCGGGTGTCCAGAAAGACTTCCCCGTAAGATAGTAAGGAACGGTATCCATCAGGAGCCGAGAAGAGAAAAACATTATCATTCTCCATCGCGATTCCCGCATCCTCCAGGATGTCTTTAAACCTTACGCCGCTGAACTTCCTGGCCCCGTGATAGCCTTTGCCTTCTCCGACCACATTTACGGTTATGTCTATTCTGTTATACCGACTCAGGTCTTTTACGACCATTTCCTTTCCCGAACCATTAGTGAACGTAAACTCTGGTGCAAATAGCTCCTCCGTCTTTTTTGCCTTTCCTTCCGGATAAAGATCAATCAATTCTATAGAAGTTATTTCTTCGAGACAACGGTCAGCGAAACGTTCGCCGGCTATCACAAGCTTTGGAAATCCTATGCTCCTTTTGAGAGGTTCAATAAAAGGCTTATAAAAATCAGGGCGGTGGCATGACTTGCAATCCTTGTGAGGCATTATGGGAAAAGATTTGGTAGCCACTATAATCTCTCCTGGATTTCTGTAGAAAACTTCTCCCCAGGACAGTGCCACCTTCTTGCCCTGCCTGTTGCAGACGAGAATAGCCAGGTCTACAGGTTTTGAAAAACCTGTCTCCTGTTTTCTGACGCTGGCCAGCTCCAGCAAGGTCCGCAAGGGAACTCCGCGGTAATTAAAAACTCCTCTGAACTCGCCGTCTTTCATGACTTCGTTCAACTGGACCATTACTGACTGGTGTGCTTCCAGGTCATCAATCGTGAGGTTAAGTGGTTGTCTTACAACTCCAGTAATACTTAACGAATCAGTCCCGCCTGCAGTCAGAGTCTGGGAATAGGTAAAAACCAATACAAAAAACCCCAACAATACAAAGCCTCTTCGCATAACAAGCCCCCTGTAAAACTAGATTCTTTTGCAGTAAGATAAAGTAGCCAGATTGAAACCTAAAGGTATTAAAATTTGGTTCTTCTCCAATTTAGTTGAATAAAGCCTGGTAAATTTTCAGTGTAAAAT
>CAZVGY010000042.1:0-27759 GCA_964627015.1 uncultured Desulfobacteraceae bacterium | reverse complement strand
CTGCCACCTACTATCCCCTAAAACTGTATGGGAAGATCTTAACTTTTACACATAATAGAATTGTTCGCAATGGAGAGCGGGCTTTTAAGGACACTTAAGATGATTTCTAAGAACGGTGAAGAGAAGAGCAAATACCAAATCGCGGCAGTTAAGGTGTATGTGGATGAGATAGTCCCACAGATAAAGAACTGGGGTAGCCAGATCCTGGCGTACCTTGAAGAAGGTGATTCCCTAGCCGATCAGATAAATGCTCTGGAAAAGCTGGCTGGGTACCAAGTCCTGGACTCTGTGAGGCTTAAAAGATCGGTGGCAGATAGGATTATCGAGCTTGAATCTTATCCCTTCTAAATTTTTTCATATTACTGTATGCTCCAAAGAGGGTTTGCATCAGCAGGCCCTCTTTTTCTTTT
Organism: uncultured Desulfobacteraceae bacterium; assembly: GCA_964627015.1. Lineage (GTDB taxonomy): Bacteria > Desulfobacterota > DSM-4660 > Desulfatiglandales > Desulfatiglandaceae > CAZVGY01. The sequence continues at coordinate 27,349 of CAZVGY010000042.1, read as the reverse complement.
ATGCTGAGGTTTCAAATGGTTGAAGATGCACGAAAATTAAGAAATATTGGTATAAGCGCCCACATAGATTCCGGCAAGACTACCCTTACTGAGAGGATACTCTTTTATACTAAGAGGATATTCGCCATACATGAAGTAAGAGGAAAAGATGGGGTTGGGGCTACAATGGATTCCATGGAACTGGAGAGAGAGAGGGGAATCACCATAGCCTCGGCTGCCACTCATTGTGTATGGAAAGGGTACAATATAAACATTATAGACACTCCGGGGCATGTTGATTTTACAATAGAAGTGGAGCGCGCGCTGAGAGTTATGGATGGTGCTGTTCTAATTCTGTGCGCTGTAGGTGGTGTCCAGAGCCAGTCTCTAACTGTAGACCGGCAAATGAACAGGTACAATGTCCCCAGGATTGCCTTTATTAACAAATGTGATCGATCTGGCGCAAATCCTTATAGGGTTGTGGACCAGATGCGTCAGAAATTGAATCACAATGCGGTACTTTTGCAGATTCCCATAGGGCTTGAAGGGGATTTTTCAGGTGTTGTGGACCTTATCTCCATGAAAGCCGTTTATTTTGACGGTTTGAGCGGCGAACAGATAAGGGAGGAGGATATTCCAGAAAAACTCCTGAGGGAGGCAGAAGTGAGAAGGGAAGAGCTCCTGGACGCTGCTTCCATGTTTTCAGACGAATTAATGGAGGCTATTTTTGAAGACAACGTAACCCAGGACCTTATCCATAAGGCCCTGAGAAAAGGTGCTCTTTTGAGACAGTTAACACCGGTATTTATTGGGTCAGCCTACAAGAATATCGGGGTCCAGCTCTTGCTGGATGGAATGAATATGTACCTTCCCGAGCCTGGAGAAGTTAAAAGTGTCGCGCTTGATCTGGAAAACGATGAAAAAGAAGTTTATCTTGAAAACGCTTCAGAAATGCCGCTGGTAGCTCTCGCGTTTAAACTGGAAATAACGCCTTATGGCCAGCTTACCTATCTAAGAATATATCAGGGCTCGATAAAGAAAGGAGATGACCTGATAATCACGAGGACCCGGAAGAAGATAAAGGTAGGGCGCCTTGTCCGCATGCATGCTGACGAGATGGAGGATATCGAAGCAGCAGGTTCAGGTGAAATTGTCGCCCTTTTTGGCGTGGATTGCTACTCAGGCGATACATTTACAGACGGGCGCTTGTTTTACAGCATGTCGTCTATGTTTGTGCCGGAGCCGGTCATTTCCTTAACAGTCATTCCAAAAGATATCAAATCTCAGGATAACATGGCCAAGGCGCTGAACCGTTTTACCAGGGAGGATCCGACTTTCAGGTCTTATGTAGACGATGAATCTGGAGAGACGATCATATCCGGGATGGGCGAACTCCACCTGGAAGTGTATGTGGAGAGGATGAAAAGAGAGTTTAATGCTACAGTAGAAACCGGTATTCCCCAAGTAGCTTACAGAGAGGCCATTACCAGAAAGGCTTCCTTTGACTACATCCACAAAAAACAGACCGGCGGAGCAGGGCAGTTTGGACGTGTTGCCGGTTTTATAGAGCCTTCAGATGAAAGTGCTTATGAGTTTGTTAATGAGGTGAAAGGGGGAGCAATTCCTACTGAATACATCCCAGCCGTGGATAAGGGTTTTCAATCCTGCCTCCAAAAAGGAGGACTTTTGGGATTCCCGGTGCTGGGATTAAGAGTCACTGTCAATGACGGTAAATCTCACAGTGTGGACTCATCTGAGAGGGCCTTTTTCCAGGCTGCTACAGGGGCCTTCAGGCAGGTTTACATGAAAGCATCACCGGTAATATTGGAGCCTATAATGAAGGTGTCCGTAGAGGGTCCTTCTGAGTTCCAGGGTAATATTATGGCATCTATCAGTCAGCGTAGAGGACTTATCACGAGCGCAACCGAAGACGGCGCATTCACCTCAATTGAGGCTGAAGTGCCTCTGGCTGAGATGTTTGGGTATGCTACGACCCTCCGGTCTCTGACCCAGGGAAAAGCCGAATTCACCATGGAGTTTTACAATTACAGAAGAGTCCCTGATACATTAGCGGAGGATTTGAAGTTACACTTCAGGAAGCAGTTGAAAGGGGATGGAAAAAAATGAAAGACTTTAATTCAGTAAGCCCACTGAAAATACTCGAAAAATCGAGCCTAAAAGGGCTGGGCGCGGGCAACCTCGGTGTCCTCATTGCGAGAGCCGGGGTCGGTAAAACAGCTTGCCTGATACATATTTCATTTGATAAGCTCTTGCGTAATCAGAAGCTTGTACATATATCCCTCGGAGAAGGACCGGAAAAAGTTACTTCATATTACAATGTTATCTATTACGATCTCATAAAAGCCCTGGAAATTAATGATGATTATGAATACCGGATGCTCATCGATAGAAACAGGATGATTTTGTCCTATCTGAATAGGAGTTTTGACGTTGCACGTCTTCGATCCAACCTTAAGAATTTGTCTGAAAAATTGGACTTCATACCTGAAGCCCTTATTATTGACGGGATCAATTTTGAAAAGGCTGACAGGGAGCTTTTTACAGATCTAAAAAAGATTGCTGAAGATTTTAAGGTCGAGATTTGGCTTTCGGCACTTTCCCATCGTCATATCACGGAGGTCAGTGATAGCGGCGTTCCTTACCCGTGCAATAGACTGGACGATTTTTTTAACATCATCATTCAGCTTCAGCCAGAGCAATCGGGTATTTTCCTGAAGCTGCTCAAGGACCATGGAAACCCGGTTGCAAATGATGCTCGTGTAAAGCTGGATCCAAATACTTTTTTCGTCCTGGACAGCGTATAAACGGTCTGTATTGGGGCGTTTGGAATTCAGATGAGACCCTAAACCAATAATCTTATCTAAATAAGCGAGGAGGTTTGGAATGAGCAAATCCATAGTTTCAATTGTGCGGTACGAAAATCCCCTTGAATCGGTAAGAAAAGCAGTGGACCTTTCCGGAGGGCTTGATGACTTGCCCAACAAGGCCAAGGTGTTCATAAAGCCGAATATCGTTTTCTGGACAAGCTCGGTTCCTTTTCCCAAATGGGGTGTGATTACCACGTCCCGGGTGGTGGAGGATATGGTGGTTCTTCTAAAAGAGAGAGGGATTGACGACATAACCATCGGAGAGGGTATGGTATGTTTTGACCCCAAGGACAAGGATACTCCGGTAAACGCTTTCGAGTCTTTAGGTTATGGTGTTCTGAAGAAGCGTTACGGCGTCAAATATATAAATGCCATTGACCGGCCTTTTAAAAAAGTGGATTTGGGTGATGGGATTAAACTTAATTTCAACACGGACATAATCAACAGTGATTTTGTTGTTCATTTGCCTGTTTTAAAGACCCATGCCCAGGCGATGGTCAGCCTCGCCATAAAAAATTTGAAGGGAATAATAGATATAAATTCAAGGAAAATATGTCATAACTCTGTCCCTGTTAAGGACTTACATTATATGATTGCAAGGCTGGCGGACCCGCTCCCTCCCGGTTTTGCACTTCTTGACGGAATTTACACCAACGAGCGCGGGCCGAGTTTTGATGGACGGATTCGCAGGACCAATATCCTGGTGGGATCAAAGGACATTCTTTCAGCCGACATGGTGGGGACCAAGGTACTCGGGCATGAGCCATCGGAAATACCTCACCTGGTCCATGCTGCAAAAAACAAGGGTCGGCCATTGGATCTTTCAGACGTGGAAGTCGCCGGTGAGGCTATTGAGGACGTGGCTGTTTACCACAGTTTTGATTTCCCTTACAGCAAGGATGACACTCTACCACTGCCAATGGAAAAGATGGGAATCAAAGGTCTGTCCTACAAAAAATACGATCTTACCATGTGCACTTATTGTTCAGGTCTTAACGGAGTTGCTATCACCGCGGTTGCCCAGGCATGGAAGGGAGAGCCCTGGGACGACGTGGAAGTTCTAACCGGTAAGTCAATGAAGCCCACGCCGGGTATGAAAAAAACTATTTTGTTTGGCAAGTGCATGTACCAGGCAAACAAGGATAATCCGGACATAAACGAAATGATAGCCATAAAAAGCTGCCCTCCTAAGCCCAAGGACATGACAAAGGCCTTTCATGAGGCGGGTATTGACGTGGACCCCGAAATTATGGAACATCCTGATAGATTGCCCGGGGCTTGGATGAGAAAATATGAAGGGAAACCTGAATTTGATGAGGCTTTTTTCAGGATTGAATAAATTATTTCGAGAGCAGTAACTGCTGTTTCAGAATAGCGGGCAGGTCCTTATTTAAAGCATATAGCCGGCTGGTCTACCAGCTTACCAAAATAAAAAAGGGGGAAAGGTAGAAATGGGTATAAACTATTTCCGTAACGATGGGCGGGACACGCGCTTCGTATTGCTGGAACACTTGGACATTGAAAAAATCCTGTCCTATGAAGCCTACAAAGATTTCGGAAGCGACGATTTTCGAATGATAATTGAAGAGGTTCTTAAGCTCTGTAAAGAGGAATTAGGCCCCACTCTACAGGATGGGGATCAGCAAGGGTGCCTTTACGAAGATGGTGTTGTCAAGGCCCCAGAATCATTTCATAAGTGCTGGAAAGTCATGGCTGAAAATGGATGGATAGCCCTGGACAACAGCCCGGAATACGGAGGCCAGGGCCTCCCTTTTGCGCTTTCAAGCCTGTTAGGCGGGCTTTTTATAGGGGCAAATCTGTCTTTTATGATGTATGTGGGGCTCACAACCGGTAATGCCAGGCTGATTGAAAGCTTTGGAACGGAAGGGGATAAGGCCCTGTTTTTGGAAAAAATGTACACCGGTGTCTGGTCTGGTACCATGTGCCTCACTGAACCGGATGCTGGTTCGGATGTTGGAGCCCTCCTCACTAAAGCAATACGCGATCCGGATTCAGATGATCCGAGGGTTTACAAGATCGAGGGCACCAAGAGGTTTATCAGCTGCGGTGAACACGATTTGACTGAGAATATTATACATTTGCTGCTGGCGCGAATTGAAGGCGCCCCTGCCGGCACCAAGGGCATAAGCCTGTTCATCGTACCAAAGATCTGGGTTAACCCGGATGGTTCACTGGGTGAGCCCAATGACGTATTCTGCAACAATATAGAACACAAAATGGGTATAAAAGGTTCACCCACAGCGACACTTAATTTTGGGGAAAATGGCCAGTGTCGAGGTATTCTCCTGGGGGAGCCGAATACAGGCATGTCCAAGATGTTTCAGAGTATGAATGAGGCTCGTCTGGGTTGCTGCGCCCAAGCGCTTGGACTGGCCAGTAGCGCTTATGACTTTGCACGCCAATATGCTAAAGAGAGGATACAGGGTCCTCCTTTCACTAATCGTGACGCCGGCAGTGTGCCCATTATCCAGCATGAGGACGTTCGGCGGATGCTCATGAACCTGAAGGCGGGAACCGAAGGAATCCGTGCGATGTTGGGAAAGATCATGTACTATTTAGATATGGCAAAGCATGACCCGGAGGAAGAGGCTCGTAAGGAGGCCCATCATCTCGTTGACCTTCTTACTCCTATTGCCAAGGCCTACAGCTCGGATCTTGGTTATGAATTAATCCGTGATGCAATTCAGATTCTGGCAGGTGTCGGTTATTGTAGCGAATTTCCTGTTGAGCAATATGCACGCGATGAAAAAATTGTATCTATATATGAGGGTACCAACTATATACAGGCCCTTGATTTAGTAGGCCGGAAACTGGCAATGGAGGGTGGCAAGGTGTTCCAGAATTGGATACAAGGCGTTATTAAATTTGCCGAGAAAAACAGCCAAGACGCTGATTTTGCATCTGACACTAAGCTTCTTTTGGACGCGGCCCGGGCTACAGGAGATTATTCACTTCAATTTATACAGTATTTTAAAGAGGGAAAACTCGCCATGATTCCTTTGAACGCCACCCGATTTTTGGAATGCTGTGCGGAGGTGTTTATGGGAATGCTTCTTACTGAGCAGGGTATGATCGCCAGAGACAAACTCAAAGAAACCAGTGCCGAATCAGCGGATGGTATGTTCTACCGCGGAAAAATTGAGACTGCCCACTATTTTTGCCGCAATATGCTCACAAAAGTATTTTCGCGGCACATGTCATTAAGGCAGAATGATACTTCGGCCATAGATATACCTGAGGAGGCCTTTTAACCTTTTTGTCCTTTAATATATTTATTAATAAAGACCACCCTTGTTTGACGAAACTGATATGTGATATCGCCGGGCAAGGGTGTTTTTTTAAGGCGTCCTGTTCTGATAATTAACTGATGAGCCAGGTTTCTGCTTCTCTTTACCGCGCCGCCTGTGCTATTAATGGCAAACTGGAGCTCATTTGAGTGGGATTTGTTTCTTGAGAAGTTGACTTTTATCTATTACTTTAATTCCCTGTTGAATTCAAGGCGTAATGGCTTACGCTCCATTTTCTATCCCGGGCAGTGTCGGAAATATAGCTGCTATTCAATCCAGTCCGATCAGAATCATTGGTTCAAGTTATGGCATGCTGGAACAGTTATTTCTGAACGTCCTTTAGGGCCCGGGCAATAATCTGGTATTCAAAAGATAATAATCTAGAGGTGAGTGAAGCTATGAAGGTAGGATGGATAGGTACCGGAATCATGGGTTCCTCCATGGCTGGCCATATTTTAGCCGAAGGGCACGAGCTGTTTGTTCACAACCGGACCAGGGAAAAGGCAGAAAGCCTGCTTAAAAGTGGCGCACATTGGTGCGTTTTTCCGGCAGAGGTAGCAGCTCTTACAGATCTGGTATTTACTATCGTGGGACATCCCACTGACGTCTATGATGTTTACCTGGGAGAGAAGGGGTTACTTTCAATCACGGGGTCCAGCCGGGTCATGGTGGATATGACTACAAGCCGGCCGAGTCTGGCAAGAAGCATTGCTCTCAAAGCTCTCGATTTGGGGATACAAATCCTTGACGCGCCGGTTTCGGGTGGAGATATAGGCGCAAGAGAGGCTCGACTGGCCATCATGGTGGGAGGGACAAGAGAGGCATTTGAAAAAGTGCTGCCTCTCTTTCGATGCATGGGAAAGGATATTTCTCTCATGGGAGGGCCGGGAGCCGGACAGCACACGAAGATGTGCAATCAGATTCTGATAGCAGGAACAATGATAGGAGTGTGTGAGTCGCTTATGTATGCCTCAAAGCTGGGATTAGACCAGAAGTCTGTGATAGATATTATCGGAAAGGGAGCGGCTGGATCCTGGTGTATAAACAACCTGGGGCCTCGCATTGTCAATGAAGATTATGATCCGGGTTTTGTCGTAGAGCATTTCATAAAGGACATGGAGATTGCTCTTCAGGAGTCCGGGGCTGCTGGCTTGTCCCTCCCGGGTCTGGCACTGGTTCATCAGCTTTATCTTGCAGTCAAGGCCCATGGACACGGCAGATCAGGAACTCAGGCCCTTTTTTTGGCCCTTAAGTCTCTAAATGGAGAGGGCTAGGTCCTGTAAATGAATTTTTCCAGCTTATTTTATTAGTGGCTATCCCGGTCCTGAGGCCCGGGATTTTTGTCTTCAAGACCCTGTAAAAATAATATTAAAGCTGTCGAGGAAGGCTTGAAGGAAGAAAAAAGACCAATACTTAAGATGGTGTTCACCGGTCGCATGCTCGTGGCCTTCCTGATGGGTTTCGCCTGCGGCCTTCCCCTGCTGCTGACCATAGGAGTACTTCAGGCGTGGATGAAAGAGGAAGGCGTCGACATTACAGTCATAGGAATAATGACACTGGTGGGTCTTCCTTACACGTTGAAGTTCCTTTGGGCACCTGTCATGGACCGTTTTACCTTACCTTTTTTAGGTCGCCGAAGGGGTTGGCTGCTGATAACACAACTGGCACTGGTTTCATCAATTTCCGGATTAGGTTTTACTGATCCGGTTGGAAATCCCTGGATGGTGGCATTCGTGGCTTTTCTAGTTACTTTTTTCAGCGCTTCCCAGGATATCGTCGTTGATGCCTACCGAAGGGAAGACCTCTCTGATGCTGAACTGGGACTGGGATCCTCACTGTATATTAACGGGTATAGAGTCGGGATGCTCCTGGCTTCCGGGGGTGGCCTGATAATGGCAGATCATATGCCCTTTTCTTGTGTTTACTTGATAATGGCGGCCTGCATGCTGCCTGGCATTTTGACTACCATTTTTTCACATGAACCTGTGGTGAAGGAAGGACGACCCAGGACTATAAGAGAGGCCGTACTGGATCCCCTCATGGAATACATGAGCAGGGATGAGGCGGTGTGGATACTTGCCTTTATACTTCTCTACAAGGTAGGTGATACCATGGCCAGCGCCATGACTATGCCCTTTTATCTGGATATAGGATTTTCAAAGACGGAGATCGGTGCTGTTGTAAAGCTTTTTGGATTCTGGGCGACCATTGCCGGAACTGTTGTGGGTGGAGTCCTTATGCTGCGTCTCGGCATTAATAAGGCACTCTGGGTCTTTGGGGTCCTGCAGGCTTTATCTACAGCCTGCTTCGTTGTTCTTGCCCGTGTTGGCGACAGTGTACCGATTTTATCCGGAGTGATTGCATTCGAGAACCTCAGCAGCGGCATGGGAACCTCTGCATATGTGGCATTTATGGCCAGTATGACGAATAAAAAATTTACAGCCACCCAATATGCTTTGCTGAGTAGTCTTATGGGCATTCCGAGGGTGGTGCTCTCTGCCCCTACCGGCCTTTTTGCGAAGATCATGGGATGGGAAGGCTTTTTTATTTTGTGCACCCTGGTGGCGGTTCCAGGGATGTTGCTGCTTTTTAAATGCGCTGCCTGGAATTCCAGACCCCGGGTAGACAATGTATGGACCCGGTAATTAATATTTACGATAAATTGATTTGCGGCTTTTTTCTTGCTATTCTGAAAATGTTATGCTGAGAGCTTCGAACGACAATAGAGAGGTGGAATAAGTGGTGTTCTTTAAAAACAACAATATCAAAGTTGGCAGAAATGATCCATGCCCATGTGGCAGTGGTCTCAAATACAAGAAGTGCTGTCTCGGGAAAAACCTCCAGGAGAAAAAAAGCCTTAAAGAGATATACTTACGAAACCATGGGGTTAGACTCAAAGACGAAGAGGCCATTGAGGGTATAAGAAAGGCAGGGCGACTTGCATTGGAGACTTTAGACCTTGTAGAGTCCCATATAAGACCCGGGATAACCACGGAGGAAATAAACAGCATCGTCCATGAATTCACTTTAAAAAATAACGCTATACCCGCCCCCCTTAACTACCGGGGTTTTCCAAAAAGCGTTTGCACATCTGTTAACGAGGTGATATGCCACGGAATTCCCGGAAAGAGAATCTTGAAGGATGGTGATATTGTAAATGTGGATGTCACTCCGGTGCTGAACGGATACTACGCAGATACAAACAAGACTTTTTTCGTGGGGACACCCGGAAAGGATGCGGTTAAGATCGTGAGGGTGGCCAGAGAATGCCTTCGTCTTGGTATGGAGGAAGTGCGGCCACACGCCAGAATCGGTGATATAGGGTGGGCAATACAGAGGCACGCGGAAGAGGAAGGATGCTCTGTTGTCAGAGAGTTTGTGGGACACGGGGTTGGTTACGAATTTCATGAATCCCCCCAGGTGCCGCATTACGGTAAAAAGGGGGAGGGCCTGGAACTGGTAGCCGGCATGGTTTTTACCATCGAACCTATGATCAATCTCGGAGCTAAAGATCTTTATATACTTGATGATAACTGGACAGCGGTTACATCCGACAGGTCCCTCTCTGCTCAATTTGAGCAGACTGTACTCGTTACAGAGGATGGCTTTGAAAGTCTTACCCCCTTTTCCTTATAACCACAAGTCCTCAGGGACGGAAATAAGTCCTAATACCAACGGTTTACATCCGTGAATTCTTGGTTTATTGAAGAGGCGAGGGCGCTGGGGTTTGTTTCCGTGGGCTTTTCCACGTCAGGGAGGCCTCCGTTTTTTGACCGGTTTTGCGAATGGACAGCAGCTGGTAAGTATGGAGAGATGAAATGGCTGAAACGGAGCCAGCAGCTTAGAGAGGATTCCGGAAAACTGCTGAAGGGCTGCCAGACGGTTGTAACTCTTGCTTACCCCTATTCTTCAACCAAGCCATATACTGAGGACGGATTTTGTTCAGCAAGGTATACCGAACCCGGAAAGGCCGATTATCATGATCGACTCAGGGCAAAAGCCCAGAAGCTCTCGAAGCTCTTAACCGATAAATATCCAGGCACCAGGACCAGGGTATGTGTTGATTCGGCACCTATACTTGAGAGGAGTTTCGCTTATGCATCGGGCATTGGATTCATCGGCAAGAACAACATGTTTATTATTCCGGGGTATGGTTCGTACATTTTCCTCGTAGAGATTCTTGCCGATACCCTGTTACCTTTTAAAAAAATAGAACCGATGCGGGAACAGTGTGGATCTTGCTTTCGGTGCTTGAAGGCATGCCCAACCGGTGCTCTGGAAGCACCTTTTTCTATTGATGCCTCCAGATGTCTTTCCTATCTAACAATTGAGCATCCGGAAAGCGTGAACTCTGAAATAGGAAAAAAAATGGGTGAGTGTTTTCTGGGTTGCGATCGCTGCCAGGAGGCATGTCCCTTTAACGAAGGCAGTGACAAAAAAAATATTCTGCTCCCTCATACAGACGAAATTTTGGAGATGGACGAGAAAGATTTTGAGAAGTTGCTGAGTTCAACCGCATTTGAAAGGGTTGGGCTGACTAAGCTTAAAGAGAATATCAGGGCGATTCGATCAACGAGTTCCTTGCCAGGGTAATATCCTTATGGAAAAAGATACTAAACGTTCAAGTACCCTTTGCTATTTCTTTGCCGAATTCAAAAGCCTTTTGCATAATCCCGGGGTCGTTTTTTGCATCTGATTTTGTCTCCAGTCTTCTAAAGAACAGCCCGCCATCATAGGTCATGTCCAGGGCATCGAAGAAATATTTGGCAGTTAATTCAGATCCTTCAAAAAGATTTTTTCCCCTTGTAGCACCGCCTGCCAGTAGATATCCCTTTCCGCTGTCATAAGTCTTTCTCTGTTCAGGTGATTTTTCAAGCATCCTTTTGGACCACATTGCCTGGGCTCGGTCAATAATTGCTTTGGCCTGAGAGCTGATACCATAAAAGAAAATCGGAGAAGCCAGTAAAACTACATCTGCCTTTTCAAAAAGCGGGTAAACAGTCTGCATGTCGTCTTTAACCACGCATTTTCCCGTTTTGTCGCAACCCCCACACTCCCTGCACCCCTCCATGTTAAGATCCCTTGCATAAACAGTGTATATTTCGGCACCGGCTGACTCCGCACCCTCAAGGACTTTTTTAAGAATGTTATCCGTATTTCCGCCTTTTCTGGGACTACCAAAGATGCCTAGGACTTTCTTCCCCATAATCTGAGCCTCCCTCCTTATTTTTTTATTCTCACAGGGAATGGCCTGTATCCATCATTATCCATAACGGGGTGAAAAGGGACAAAGGGACAGGAACATCTGTTGATTCAGGGCCAAACTCCTTCAGCTGGTGGGAATACCTCAAAGAATTTACTTAACCAGGCCGTTAAATGCAAGGATAATATCAATTTTGTATCGAACCCCTGGCTCTTTACACGGTGTAGAGTTTTTTTAGAGTTCTGAAAAAGGCTATTAGTAACCCTGAAATTCCTCCCAGTATAAGAGCCCCCTTTTGATATGACCATAAATCATATAGGTCGATATCCAATTCCAAAAAGCCGAAATTTGCGTAAAGGAAAATTAAAGGTATAACCACAATTCCAGTGACAAGATTAATCAGCTGTAAAAATAAACTTTTTTTAAAGAAGGTAAGCAAAAAAAGTTTAAGTTGCCTGGTCATATCCATTTTTTCGAGCTTTCTCTCCAGCTTTGCAGTCTCCGACAACAATCTTTCGGTCCTGGCGGAGGCCTTTTTGAATATGTCAGGGGACTCAGAATCCAAAACCGACCTGATGCTATCCAATTCCCTTCGAATCAGTCCGATTTTATTATGAACCAGGGCTGCTGACCTGCTGAAATGAAATGTATTCAAGACCGACCTATATCTTTTACAGCTTTTTTCCAGGTCCCAAATCGTTTGTTCTATCTCTTCTCTGCTGGTCGTGACCGTTTCCCTAGCCATGGAAATGACCAGACCGGCGTATCGTATGACATCAATATATCCCAAATAGCTTTCCGACTTTGACAGGTCCTCTATCTTTTTCCATAAGGCTGTTGCTATCTGGACCTTTTCCCCTCTTCCATCCAGTATGATCTTCAAATTATTGAGCTCTTTTTCTGCCTCCGGAATAATATCTTCGGCCCTTTTTTTTGCCATGTTAAGCAGCCTTTCGAGTTCAGGTTGTATGATTTTTGCATAAGGGCCTGTCTTCGGGTCTATTAATGTATTTATGAAAAATTCCGGGTGGTTTTGGATAAATTTCGTCAAACCCGCTGTTGCCGCATCAATAGATTTTTCCCGAAACTTATATATTATTGATTGGTATATTGCCTCATGACAGCGGGGATCTATTGATATAATTTCCCTTAGTTTTCTTACGGCCTCAGACGATTTTCCGCTCAGGTCATATAAGCGAAAAAGTTGAAACAATATGAATATTTTTCGAGGCTTTGTTTTGGCATAATACAGCGCTTGCTTAAGATGATACTCTGCCTGCCTAAAATCTCCTTTCTCTATATTCAGGAAGGCCTTGGAGCAGTGGAGACGATAGTCTTCAGGGAATTCATGGGCTAAAGATTTGAGGATAGCCTCTGCCTGTGTCAGGTTTGAAGTGCGTATGCAGTCCTGTGCCAGCCATATGGCGCCTCCTTTATTTTCCCCTTTTCTTATTTTTTTTATACTGCTCCAGCTTTTTTCCTCCGAACTGCAGATGACCTCAAGGAAGCGGATTTGAAAAATTGCCTTTAGCTCGTAAAATGCCTGATATGCAAGTTCATATGAACTGTCCTCAGCTTTTTCTCCTTCATTTCCTCTTTTACCTGCATTGGAGGCGGTAAGAATATAATGCTGAAACATAAGGTTGATATTTTCAGCTGATTCGTACCCCAATTTTTTCAAGGCATTGTCCATATAAGTCAGCATTATTTTAGAATGGCAGTCGCAGGTCTGATGGTTTTTTCCGCCGCAATAGTAACATGGCGGGTTATCCCCTATAACCAGTGCGCTTTGATATTTAAAAAGGCGAGGTCCCCTGTTTGCATGGTCATTGGGGAACAGGATTTTGTGAAAGGTATGTGTATGCTGTCCATTGAAGGGAGGATCAAACTGGAATGAGTGATCTGTTGATATGAGGCCAAGCGCTTTAGATGATATATATATTTCCCCTGGAGTAATTTCTTTCCATTTTACCTCCATCTTGTCAATCAACAGCTTATTTTCCCTGACAAATGGCCCCGCATCAATAATTAATTGCAAAGGGGTTGCTAGCGTATGATCCTGAGGGAATTCTTTTCTCATGAGTTCTATAATATCGATTGCCATATGGATTGGTGATGCTGTCATATCCAGGGCAAGCGCAATAGATCTGTCCGGAAGGATACTTTCACTCGAAGTAAGGCCTTTAAATAGTTGGTGCCTGGCCTCAAGGACACGCTCCCACGTTTCCCTAACCGCCTGACTGCGCAAACGCCAGAGAGGCTTCACATATAGAAGGAGTCTGGATTCCAGCTCAAATTTTGTGGTATCGCTCCATATAACCCTGTAGGCTGCATGATCTTTAAACGTTTTACTCTGATTCTGAATGTCGGCCTTTTCAAGAACCAGAGGCAATGTTTCCATCACTTTGGAATAGATCTGCTCAGAGATGAATATCTGATCAGTGCCAGCAATGGAAACCAGTTTTGCTGCTATATTAACCACATCACCGAAGATATCCTTCTCTTCGATAATACCCGTTCCTGAATGAACGCCGATCCTGACATGAATTTCTTCTTGCGCTTCTGCTGTTCGATTATAACTGCTGAATTCCTGCTGTATTCCTATGGCAGCCTTAACGGAATTCACAGGGTCAAGGAAATAGGCCATGATGGAATCGCCTATGGTTTTTACAAGAGACCCTTCATGTGCTTTGACTGCCTTTGAAGCAAGGGTTTCATGGAGCTGAAGCAGTTTCCTTCCGGCCAGATTGCCGTGGGCCTTGAAGTAAATACTGGATCCAACTATATCGGTAAACAGGACCGCGATCTCGCGAACAGACCTGTGCGAATGTCCGGTGTCGATGTCAGGAAGCGATAAGACGGATTTGTCTTCTGTTAATAGAAAAAAGGGTTTCATAACTGTCTTTATTTATCGCCTTTTTTGGGCAAAACTTTACTTTGATATTATGAGAGTGAGCTGTTTTACAGGTATTATAATTAGGGGGGGCTCTAAAATTTTTTATTTTCTAAAAAATACATATGCTGAAAGACCCAGAAGTATGAAAGCAAATATTTTTTTAAGCTGGGAGGTGGAGATGCGCCTATGCCCACCAGGATACCTCCAGCGATGATCGGCAGTATGTTTTGCTCCATGGTTTTCCGTTTTTAAACATACTGCGATTTTTCCCGCATCCTTCTCCCGGTGTGGAATTACATAATGGAGTGGTATTTAATTTCTATATGGAATGAATTTCCTCCAGTACAGATATGTCTGGCTTTCCGGCGAGAAGTGCGGGCAGTTTAGCAGAGAATTCTAAAAAATAAGGGGTTGATGAATGGGCTTTTAATGCTTCTTTATCTTTGTACGCCTCCACTATCACCAGATTTTCGGAGCTTGAGCTGTCTCTGTTGAGAGTATATCTAAGGGTACCTTCCTCTTCAGCTATTTTAACCATCAATTCTTTGAAAGCGTTTATAGCTTCATCTATTTTCCCTTCCTTTATTGGCATCCTGGCAATTACAGCTATCATTTTTTACCTCCGGTTTTTAGGGTAGTTGTCGCCAATTGTGAGACCTAGCAAAAGATGTAAAAAGAGTCAAGGCAGCAAAACAAAGTTGCTGCAGGGCAAATTAATTGATGCTTTGTAAAACCGCTGACCTGCCGTGATTGAGATGAAAAATTAAAGCTGTTCGATTACGAGGATTGCTGATTCACATCCATCTTCACTTCCCGAAACGTCCCCTGGCCCAGGGCAAGGATTTCATCTTCGGTATTTCGAATTTCAGCGCGCATGAAGATTGTGCGCCCCTTCTTCATGGTGGTAAATGCAGAACATTTGAACAGTTCACCCCTGGCCGGGCGCGTAAACTGTATGTCAAGGTTAATAGTTGCACAGTGATTACCTGAATTTACCAGCGACAACCCGGCCCAGGCCATTGTGGTGTCCATAAAGGTGAAGATTATGCCCCCGTGGGGCTGGCCCGGAGTGGGCCAGCACATCTCAGGCCTGGGCTGCAGCCGGGATTTGGCCGTACCGTTTTCCGCCAGTTCAATCCGAATGCCTATGGAATTGTACAGGGTATTGTCATTCATTTTGTCCAGGAAATCTTGCGGCAGCCTCATAGACTAATTCCTTCCCAGGATAAGGTTCAGTTTTTAGACGATAAAATGCGGCTGTATTAAACTGCAGCCGCACAATGCAGGAAAAAGACTCTTGTTTCGCTTATGCCTGTTTATCATAAAAATGGTATGCTTATATCACCAGTCGTCTAACCCATGAAATCCAGTATTTTTACCATCAGTACATTTTCGAGATAATTTAAGTCCAGAGGCTTTGTAATATAGTCAAACGCTCCCAGGTCGAGTGTCTTTACTGCTGTCTTGTGGTCATCCACAGCAGATACCATAATTACCCCTATGCTTGGGTCGATTTTTCTCACTTCTTTCAGGACATCTACTCCTCCCATACCAGGCATTATTATATCAAGCAGTACAATATGGGGAGATTTCTCTTTGACTTTCTTGATTGCCGTGGGTCCGTCCAGGGCCGTTTCGACCTCATAGCCCTTCGTTCCCAGAAATTCCTCTAATGCGTTACATACCTCAATTTCATCGTCAACAACGAGGACTCTCTCCACCGCTATTCCTCCTTATAGGTATGAGAAGAATTCGCCCCCATAAGCAAGAGATCAGAGAACGGATTTTCTGAGCCTTGGATTTCAATAGTTACTCTTGCCTTATAGGGCATGACTGGTGCACCAATTTGGAGATCTGCTGCTTTTATTGGCTCTTAAACAATTTTTCTTTGTCCGAGTGCAAACAAGGATAAAAAATAAAGATCATACAGCCAATATAAATGGGTAATACGGAAAAAGCGTCGTCATAATCGGCCGGTTTATGACGAATGAGTCACGCAATAAAATTTTATCGGCCCGGCCAGCCGGATTAATCAAGTCTTGAATTCCCTGTTTAACTTATGAGTTAGGGTCCGGGCCGTATGCGGTCAGCCTGACGGTTTTGACAGAGCGCCGAAGACGCTCAGAAAAATATCAGGCTTTAAGGCTTCGATACTTTTTTAACAGCAGCAAAGAATATCCCGGTCTTCTGAGCTTGGAATTCAGGGGCGCAGCCACGCTAAAATTTTTCAAAATGAGTAAAATCAGCTGGTTCACGACGTTTTGGGGCAGGAGAGTCCTTTTCAGGGAAGCCCAGAGGTACTATCGTCACCAATTCGTAACCTTCTGGAACACCCAGGATTTCCCCTGCCTTTTCATGGTCGAACATACCGGTTATTACGGTCCCCATGCCCAGATTATAGGCGGTGAGACAGAGATTTTGAACAGCGATCCCCAGGTCAAACATGAACCAGTCTCCGAATTTTGTGGTGACTTCCCCTTTATAATACCCTGAGGTTTTGAGTTTGCCGCAGAGTACCAACAGGACGGGGGCCTGTACAACGGCCGTGGCAGCGGGGTTGGTTTTGCCTAATGCTTCCTGGAGCCGTTCTTTTTTAGCAGGATCTTTAACCACAATCACTTCCCAGCATTGAGTATTTGCCCACGAAGGTGCCCACCTGATTGATTCGAGTATTTTATTCAAATGATCCTCCGGCACATCCTTTTCCTGATAATTGCGGATACTGCGTCTTCCCTTGATAATCTCCATTAGATCAGCCATACGAATCCTCCTTCCCTTTGAATTCCTTTAACCGATAACAGTTACTCTGGCATATAGCAGGCTAGTTCATCTGTCAAGAGTCAAAAAAGAACATGTCTGGCCCTGAATCTTTTTGAGGAACGAAGAGCATTCTGAAGTTCTTAACTCCTGACTTTCGAATGGAGATTATATCCGCCGATTTTTAAAGAGACATTTCATGCCAATGAGAATATAAGGTTAAACCAAATAGTAGAGCGCAATTAAAAGTGAGGGCGTGTGCTCGATAACGCTGTTGTTTTATCTTTTAGCAGGGGGCCTTATGGTTCCTGGCTTTGAAGAGAAAAATTTCAGCGGTATATTATATGAACCGATATTTTATTCTTGAAAACCGTATTTGAATTAATATAAATTAAAAATTTTTTCATGCTAAAGGTTCAAAAAAGGAGACCGGGAATGAAAATAGCTATCAGCGGAAAAGGCGGGGTAGGAAAAACCACTTTTGCCTCTTTTCTTATTAGAGCGCTTTCAGATAAAGGTAAAAAGGTACTAGCTATAGATGCTGATCCGGACGCAAATCTTGCTCAGGCCCTGGGTTTTGATCAGAGTGACAGAATAGTTCCAATATCTCAGATGAAAGAATTAATCGAGGAGAGAACCGATGCTAAGGTAGGAACCATGGGCTCATTTTTTAAACTGAACCCAAAGGTGGATGATCTGCCCGAAAAACTCTCATTAACCAAGGATAACATAAAGCTTATGGTTATGGGGGGCGTCAAAACAGGCGGGGCCGGCTGTATATGCCCGGAAAGCACACTTTTGAAAAACCTGGTGAGGCACATTGTCCTTTCCCGCGATGAGGCAGTAGTTCTTGATATGGAAGCCGGCCTGGAACACCTTGGGAGAGGCACTGCAATGGCAGTAGACCGTCTCATTGTGGTAGTGGAACCCGGCAGGCGAAGTATAGAAACAGCCTATCAGATTAAAAAACTGGCAAATGATATAGGAGTCAAGATGTTGAGCTTTGTGGGCAACAAAATAAGATCGGATAAAGATAAAGACTTCCTGGTTGGCCAGATGCCCGATTTTCATTTTCTGGGATTTATACCGTATGAAAACTATATCATTGAAGCGGATTTGGACGGGCGTCCCCCTTTTGAAGGAGATAAAGGGACACTCGAGTCAGTAAAATTGATGCTTAAAGAGCTGGAGACGTAATCCTTGCCGGTCCTGTTAAAACTCAGGAGATTATTAGGATTACGCATTTGTGAGGTGAGAGAACTTTTTAACAGCTAAAAAATATGTGAAGGAGATATCATAGAATGCCAAATAGAGTTCATAATTTCAATGCGGGCCCGGCTGCATTGCCACTTCCTGTTCTAGAAGAGATTCAGAGTGAGCTTCTGGATTTCAAGGGCTCGGGGATGTCTATCTTGGAAGTGAGTCATCGTTCAAAGTGGTTTGACGATGTTATAAACGAGGCAATGGAGAGGACCAGTCGGCTTTTGAAACTGGGAAATGATTTTCATGTGCTTTTCATACAGGGCGGAGCCAGTCTGCAGTTTTGTATGATACCGATGAACCTGTCTCTTCAGGGAAAGCCTTTGGATTATATAAATACCGGAACATGGTCAACCAAAGCTATAAAGGAGGCCGAGATACAGGGCAAGGAAGTTCGAGTGATTGCTTCTTCTGAAGACAAGGGCTTTTCATATATACCCGGAGATTTTAAGGAGGACGGATTCGCGTCTTACCTGCATATAACGTCAAATAATACCATTAAAGGAACGCAATGGTCCGAATTTCCAAAAGTTAGCAGCGACGTCCCTCTTGTGAGTGATATGTCTTCGGACATTATGAGTCGTCCCTTTGACGTCAGGCCTTTTGGCCTTATATATGCCGGTGCACAGAAAAACATAGGTCCGGCAGGAACTGCGATGGTAATCATAAGGAAGGACATGCTGGAAAGGACCCCTGATAAACTTCCCACAATGCTTAAATATTCAACCTTTGCAGAGAAGAGCTCAATGTTCAATACGCCTTCCTGTTTTGTTGTCTATGCGATCAACCTGGTTTTGAGATGGCTTGAGGAGACAGTAGGCGGGCTGGAAAAAATGGAACAGCTCAACAGGCAAAAAGCCGCGAGTATTTATGATTTTCTGGACCGGTCTGATTTCTACCAGGGTACAGCGGACCGGAATAGTCGGTCACTGATGAACGTGACATTCAGACTCCCGACCGAAGAACTGGAAAAGAAATTTGTGAGCAGGGCTATGGAGGAAGGAATGGCAGGGCTAAAGGGGCACCGCTCGGTTGGAGGCTGCAGGGCGTCCATTTACAATGCCACCCAAGTCGACGCGGTTAATGCCCTTGTAGCTTTCATGGCTGAATTTGAAAAAAAAGAAGGGTGATATGCCATTAAAACAGAAATCTTGCTCCGCCGTCGTCCTGAGGGGGCAGGCAGAGAAGCTGAAAGCTCATACAAGTTTTAATGAGCAAAACGCTCGGGGGGTTTATTGACTGTGAAAAGGACCAGGATTGCTGAGATTTTCAAATCCGGGGAGGTCGGTGGCCGTGTTAATGTATCGGGATGGGTCAGGACCAGACGGGACTCAAAGGGAGGATTTTCCTTTATTGAGATTAATGATGGATCCTGTTTGAGTAACCTGCAAATCATTGCAGATGAGAGTCTACCCAATTATAAGGAAGAAGTCCTGAAATTGCAGACCGGCTGTTCTGTAAAGGTGTCGGGGACCCTGAATGCTTCACCCGGTAAGGGGCAGAGCGTGGAGTTAAATGTTGATGAACTGGAGGTCCTGGGATGGGCGGACCCCTCAGTTTATCCTCTCCAGAAAAAGCGTCATTCCTTTGAGTTTTTAAGGACCATCGCCCACCTGAGACCAAGGACCAACACTTTTGCTGCGGTAGCTCGGGTAAGAAATGCGATGAGTTTTGCCATTCATTCTTTTTTTCAAGAAAGAGGTTTTATCTATCTTCATACTCCTATTATAACCGGTAGCGATTGCGAGGGTGCTGGAGAGATGTTCAAGGTGACTACTCTTGACCTGTATGATGTACCCAAAAAAGAAACCGGGGTCGATTTTTCCAGGGATTTTTTCGGCGGTCCCGCTAACCTGACCGTAAGTGGACAGCTTGAGGCTGAAATCTATGCTCTTGCCCTAGGGGATGTTTATACATTTGGCCCTACTTTTAGGGCGGAGAATTCAAATACTTCCAGACATCTGGCTGAATTCTGGATGGTTGAACCTGAGATGGCCTTTTGTAATCTGGAAGAAGACGTGGCTCTTGCAGTGGATTTTCTGAAGTATATATTTGCCTATATTCTTGAAAACTGCGAGGAGGATCTGGCGTTTTTCAATCGTTTTATAGATAATTCGGCAATTGACTCCCTGGAACGCCTGATTTCCCAAGGGTTTGAACTCTTGAGCTATACCGAAGCCGTGACTGTCCTCTCAAGGGCCAAGGAGGGATTCGAATTTCCTGTTGAGTGGGGGGCGGACTTGCAGTCCGAGCATGAGCGATACCTATGCGAAAAAGTCTTCAGAAAACCCGTCGTGTTAGTGGATTACCCAAAAGAGATAAAAGCGTTTTATATGAAACTCAATAAGGACGGTAAAACCGTCCGAGCCATGGATGTGTTGGTTCCAAAAATAGGAGAGATAATAGGGGGCAGCCAGCGCGAAGACGATTACGATATCCTCTTTAACAGGATTAAAGAGATGGGTCTTGACCCCACAGACTACTGGTGGTACCTGGATCTTCGGCGTTTCGGATCAGTCCCCCATTCTGGTTTCGGCCTGGGATTTGAACGCCTCATTCAATTCGTAACCGGTCTGGCCAACATCAGGGATGTAATTCCCTTTCCCAGGACACCGGGAAACGTGAGCTTTTGAGAAAAAGGCTTTTTGTCTTTCAGGCCTGGTTTTTTTGAGTCCCCGTCTAATCAGATATGACTTGTTCCCAGCTTCCTGCCTTGCCGAAGTCAAGAGATCTGAAGACGGCTCCACTACTTGCTGCATATACATACTGCCCGCTATCGCTGCAAGTTATGCTGATTCCATTACCTCTCATTGTTAGGGTCTGTGTTGATCTTGCCGAGGCTTCAGGTTCCAGGAAATAAGATAAATGTCCGGAAAATAAATTGACGAGCAAAAGAACCGCAACTATAACCAGCATAACTCTGACAAATGTGTCTCTCATCATGATAAAGACCTCCTTTTCTTCGTGCGTGACGATTGCCTGTATAATTCAGGTCGTTTAACTTTCCGCAAGATGGAAACCATAAGATTCAACAGGAACAGCTTTGGACCGGTAATTCTCACTCTGGCTAATTCGGTTCTAATTTTTTTACAAAATTTTCAAACGTCTCCAGGGCAACTTTTATAGGAATGGCAAGGCCTATGCCTTCGGCATCACGCTGCTTGAGAGTGTTTATTCCTAAAACCGTCCCCTCTTCATTTATCAAGGGGCCTCCGCTGTTACCCGGATTAATCTGTGCATTTGTCTGAATATATTTACCAGTCCTGGAGACCCGCAGGCCGCTGAATATCCCTGATGTAACGGTATGTCTCAGATTAAGTCCCACAGGGGTTCCTATAGCATATAGAGGGTCTCCGTGGGAAACTCGATCCAGGTTCCCCGGTTTTATAAAAGGGGTCTTGTATCCTTCCAGTTTCAACAATGCCAGATCATAGCTGTCGCTCATAGAAAGAACGGATACGGAAAACTCTGTGCCGTCAACAAGAATAATCTTCAATCCATAAGGATAGCTGCTTTTTTGCCTGACGTCTTCCAGTTCCTCCCTCTTTTTTTCAAACGCGGCCCTTCTTGATTCATAATCTCTTGTCCATATCTTGAGTTGCCTTCTGGTTTCATCATACTCCCGATTTCTGGTCCCCTGGGCGAGATTCTTTTTTTCTTGCTGAATAAGGCTGTGTTCTTTTTCCAGGCGGGATTTTATCTCGTTCAGCTTCTTTTCGAGATCCTCGATTTTCAGACATGTATTTTCACCGGCTTCCAGAAGATGCCTGTTTGTGAGGATATGCCCGGCAGGGGTTATAAAGAATCCTGATCCCACACCTATTGAGCTCTTTATAGCGACAGTGGCATTGCGAGCCTCTTCTATGGCATTTTTAGGCGGAGATCTCTCTGCAAGCCTTTTTTCCAGATCGCCTTGTGATTCTATCCCTAAAGAATGTTCTACCTCGGCTCCTTTGAGTTCCGGGAGTATGGAAGGATCATTGGTAAAGCACCACTGACCATTTTTGTCTCTATATTTATAAATTTCTGCACAGCACCTACCATGGAATCGGAGCGGGGCAAAAAGGGTGATAATAAGAAATAAGGAGGCTATATACCTGATATTTTTCATGGATCCGTCTGTCAGTAAAAGAGATTCTTTATCAGAAACAAATGGTGACGACCTCTTCGAATAAATTATTCTTAGTGGCTCGATATGTCAACCAATCCATAATGAAATTGAATGGTACAGTAGAAAGAAAAGTATTGACCTCTGGGCGCGTTTTTACCAGACTGCTTAAAAATACTCATGACATTAGCGGTATTCTGTCCTAAAATTAAATTACTACCATTAATTATTGTAAATCGTAACCAAAAGGGAGAGAAGAGTATGAATAGAGATAATATCAAAGATTTTTCTGGCACCTTGGCAGGGGAGAAGCTGAAAGATTTGATGGATAAGGACCGTAAGGAGTTTAAGGCATCTGTGGCCTCAAAAATTCTTGAGATGGAAGCCAAATTAAGGGTTTTTCAGGAGGAGCTTCGGGAATTAAAGCGAATGGTGGAAAAATCCGGTTGACGATTAATGTCCTATCCAGCATTATAAAAATATTTTCCATCTGAGCTAAACAAGATTAAGCTGTCTCTTCGCCTTCTATTCTGTATGTATTGTGTTTTTGGGTCTCGTTGTTATAATTTAATTGTTTTTTTTACTCAAAATTTGTATGAAATGGCGGTCGTTCCTTTAAGATTAAGGGGATGTTAAAATATTATTATTTGAACTAAGTTTGCGTTTCCATCGGTCAGGAGGCAGCCTGACCGGTTTAGGCTTAATGCAAAGAAAATTTAACCTAAATTTTTTTAAGGAGAAAATGATGATCAATAGAAGAATCAGGATGGGTTTAATCGGGTTACTGGTGGCGCTGCCTTTAATATTCGTGGCGTCTCCTTCGAAGGCAGCAGAAAAGGTCGATATTGCGGTTAATGCTATGTTTGATTTGACCGGTCCCTATTCAGGCGTACATCAGCTCCTGGCCAAGGCTTACAAAGATTACACCGAGTGGGCGAACAAAAGGGAACTGGTTCCCGGGGCAAATATCGTCCTTGACATCGTTGATACCGCTTCGGAAGTCAGCAAAGGCGTTGTCGCTTATCAGATGGCGGCTAATAAAAAACCAAGAGCTGTTATTTCAACCGGAGGGCAGGCCAGTAATATTTCAATATCTATAAGGCAGTTAGCCCAGAGGCTTAAGATTCCCATTTACGGAGGAGGTGAAACCCGTTCAGCAATGGTTCCCCCTGCATGGAATTTCGGGCATCAGGGCTGTTACGAAGGTCAGGTTTGTGCATGCGCCCAGTGGGCAAAAGACAACTGGAAGGCGGACAGCAGTGATCCATGGATAAGAAAACGTTATGAAAACCGGAATCCCAGGATTGCCATAATGGGTTGGGATAATGCCTTCGGCCGAGGTGCAGACTATCCGGAGACCAAAGATTATCTCAAGAAAATAGGAGTCGATTATGTAGGCGCGGAATACATTCCGATGTCACCCTCAGACACCACTCCTCAGATACTGAGACTTGTTAAAGAAAAAAAGACTGACTTCATCTATTTCTTTATGTATCCATCCAGCATCGGAGTAGTGCTTAAGGATGCAGCCAGGCTGGGCCTCAGAGACGAATTTCAGGATTTTTCCTTCTGGGCCTGTAGTGTTGTTCAGCTGCAGCACTATATTGGGGAACTGGCTGAGAGAAGCATGATGCTGACAGGCTATCAATTGAGTCCTGACGAATGGGATATTACCTATTTTGCGGATCACTATAGAAATAGTAAACTGCCTCCTATGGCCGCTGTATTTTATTCCGGTGGGGCTTCTTACATGGGTGTGAAGGCAGAGCTCATAAGACGTGCGGCCTTAACAGTAGGGGCCGATAAAGTCGATGGGCAGGCTGTTTTTAATGAATTCATGAAAATGAAAAGTTTCAAGCCACCACTTTATCACAGCACTGTTAGTTTTTCCGAAACCAAGCGAGTGGGCCCTAATAATGCCGTGATGTATCAGATTAAGGATGGAAAAGCGGGTCTTGTTGCTAGAGATTTATATCTGCCTGACCTCCTCCCTGGAGGCAAGGATGTCGTAAAATAAGCACTGTTTAATGCTATATCCTCAACTGACGCCGTTCACCTCTTTTTTAGGGGTGGACGGCGGGACTCAAAAAATCCTTTTCACTTTAGACTTCAATTTTAGCATTCTTTAAAAAACGTTTTATAGAATCGCTTTTTGTATTTTTCCTGCGGTGCCATCAAGTTTGCATATGGTGGCTCTGAGGGCTAATCTGGCGCTTAGGGCATCCATAACCTAAAGACAGATTCGTGACTAATAGGGCCTGACCGCCATTATACCGATAGAAGTACAGGAAATTTCATACACATGGTTTTAAAAGAGATACAGGGATTAAAATAAACACAAAGAAGTTGTGAAAAGATCGCATTCCAGGTCACATAAACTTTTATCTATAGGAGGTGAGATTTATGGCGAGTGAAATTCTCAGTGAAGAATTACTGCATCAACTTAGAGAAAAGGTGGCTGAATACAACGCGCTGTCAGGGAATTGCGCGCAGACGTCTTTTCTTACGCTTCAGGAAGTCTTTGATCTGGATGGTGGCTCAGTTTTGAAAGCCCTCACGCCATTTCCTGGTATTGCCTTACGGGGAGAGACCTGCGGAGCGGTTACAGGTCCGCTTATGGCTATCGGCCTTGTTTTTGGTCGGGATCGTGATCAGCTGGGAGACTGGTCCATATACACTGCATCGCTTCGTCCATCAAGGCAATTCTGCAGTAGATTCGAAAAAGAACTTGGCAGTACCATGTGCGGGGATTTAGTAGAGTCAAAGTTCGGAAGACGTTTCAATTTGGCTGATCCTGAAGAATCCAAGGAATGGGCCAAATGCGGTGCAATGGAAAAATGTGGTGAAATAATTTTTACAGGGGTAAGGATAGCTTCAGAAATAATCAAGTCCAGATAACATATGAGAAATAAAATTTTTAGGTACCGGTTTTATTGTTATATCCCCTGTGGAACGTGATTCTTTCGTTAATTTATAATTTTCAGCTGAGGAGGAAAAAACATGAAAGAAGTTCCTGCCTACGAAAACTATCCCGTAAGTGAAGAAGAGATGGGTAAACGTTACAAGAAACTGACAGAGGCGGTAGCCCGCCAGGTGGTGCTCCTCTACAAAGTGGGTAAAGAAGTGGGGGGTGAGAAATTTGTAGAACGAATGAAGGAGGAATATTATAAAATAGGGAAAAATCTGGCAGGCATGATTAAGGAAAAAAGTGGCGCAAAAGATGAGGATTTCCAGGACTGCCTGGTGGGCGTACCCAAAATCTGTGATTACATTGACGACGCGAATGCAAATTTTTGGGATGGATATGTCGAAAATACTCCCCAGGCATTTGAAAAGGAACTGAAGACCTGTCCATTGGTGAAACCATGGTCAGAAGAACCTGAAATCTGTGACATACTTCTAGGGGAATTCGTTAAGGGTGTGGCAAATTCACTTAACCCTAAATTTAAGACCAGTGGGTTCAGTAAACTACTTGTAAAGGGTGACAACGTTTGCCGTTACCGGATAGAGATGGGCGATTAGTTTTTTTGTATCAGTGAAATATATTTTCGATAGATATCGAGCGAATTATAAAACCACATAAAGTCCAGTTGATACTTTGAGCCCGCAAAGGGAAAAGGCCTTGGGGAAAATTGAACTCCTAATCTGATTATACCCTTCAGTATGAAAATGTGAAGGTAATAGACCCATAAGCCTGTTCATCTTCCTGGGTGTCGTATTCTTTCGTCCTGTACACGTATGCATAGGTTATTTTGACCTGTCCGATTATGAATCCGATACCGGCGGCGAGGTGGGCGCCGAACGGCCTTTTCTCTACACTGTGGCTGTCCCGGAAGGTGTTACCGTCGAGAGAAATGTCTCTTAGCACGGCGTGGGTATCCACCAACAGGAAACAATGTAAGCCCAATCTTCGGGCAGTACTGAAAAAACGAGGGTCACTATCGTTGATGGGGGCATTCGTATCGCTGCCCGGCCCGATAATTGACGTTCCGAAATCCCTGGGGAGGTTCCACCCCAACCTTATTTGGCCGCCGGTATTCATGCCTGTATAAGCATTCCCTACTGCCCCACCAATGTGAGGTATGATATCATATTCAAATCCACCTTCCGGCACCTCCCAGGTGAGTTTCCATTTACGTTCATAGTAAACTACCAGGATAGGCTCATCTTTGAGTTGATTGTACCAGCCGTTAGGTCGGGGAGAGCCGACCCATCTGTGTATTATTTTTTGGCATTCCTCGGCATATGAATGAGGTCCCACCAGTCCCAGATCAATTTCAAGTATATCCATTCTTCGGGGGCTTTTGCAATGAAGAGCCAGTCCCAGATATGTGATCCCGGCATAGGGGCGGTCCTCCTTTATCAGATTACTGGCAGTGATATCTCCAGGCGTGAACATGCTCTGGCCGACAGATAAGGCAACAGCTCGCTGAAAGCCGGGTTCATTGACAAAGGGGAGCTGTTCAATAAGCGGGTACGACCACTCAGGAATCCGTGGGTCTTCTCTGTATTTTGTCAGGTCCTGGGAAATCCAGGTCAATTTTATACCATTGGTATATTCGCGGTCAGTTCCGGTCACCAGATCGTTTTCAAGGTAGAACGAAAATGACTTGGGATTTTTTGATTCTTTTTCCTGCGCAGCAGAGCTGAGGGGTAACAATCCAAGAATGCAAAAGATCAAAAGGGCTCTCAGATCCACTTCAAAAAACTCCTTTTCAATATATAAAAGAAGGGTTGGAGGGCCTCCAATTTCGTAACATTTTATTGAGTGTGGTTTATGCTACAAGGCTTACATTTTAATTTAGAAATTTCAATCCATTTTCATAAGGTCGTATGAAACAGGCGGCATCTAGGCCCTGAGAGTCTATACTGAATCTTCTTGAGAAATTAAGAACGGATCATCTCCAATTTAGTTGAAAGAAATAAGGGGGAAATGCTGTGAATTCAAAT
>CAZVGY010000041.1:0-28462 GCA_964627015.1 uncultured Desulfobacteraceae bacterium | reverse complement strand
GGGGTCACCCGTCGGGGTTCTGCGTTAACTAAGAACCGCCCAAATTGGCGGATTGTAATCTGGCTCAATCACCACCTGACACAAGGGCCACCGGTTGGTTAACAGCCCTTGGTGCGAACCTGTTGAAAGACCGTCACTTATGGCTTCGCCTCCGGCGGGGGTTCGTAGTTTTCGCGTGGGCGCCCACGGCCTCCTTTCGAACACTCCTGCGCTCCTGATCCTCCTCTTTTTCACCGTACCGCTTCAGCGTCTCCTCGTCCAGCGAAAGCGATATCTCGCCGGTTTGCGCGTTCCACCTGATCTCCCTGACCACCTGCCCCAGAACTTCACGTCGAGCATCCGAGCCGAGTAGGGACCAAGCGGCGGAGAATCGGAGAAGCGTCTCTTTATCCCCTGACTTCACTGCCGCCGCGGTGGGAAGGTCGGAAAGAACACGGAATATCTCGCTTTCGATCTCTCCGGCCGGCACCTGCACGCCGCGGCAGGGCGGTCTTCCGCCTGTATGGGAACGGCAGCGATAGTAACGGTATATCCTGCTGCCGTGTCGCGTGGTGTGGCTGCTCATGGGCCGGCCGCACCTGGCGCACCGGATGAGCCTCTTGAGCGGCCATCTCTCCTCGTGTTCCTCCCGGCCCGGTGCCCTCGTCCGCCGCAACTCTATCTGACGGCGCGCGGCATCGAACAACTCCTCCGAGACGACGGCTTCGTGAACCCCCTCCCGCGTGCCGTCACCGTCAGCGAACTTGCCGAGGTAGACGGGATTCGAGAGCGTGGCCAGGATCTGGCGAGCCGTCCAGGGATTGCCGCCGCTCACCCGGCCTGTCCTTCGCCCCTCTCGAACCTTCGTGCGCCAGCCGCGCTCGTTCGCAATGCGGGCGATCTCGCTCGGCCGCCTGCCTTCTGCGGCCATGGTGAACATCTCCCGCACCCGCCGGGCTTCCTCTCCGTTGACCACGAGTTGCTTGGTGACGGGATCGGCGTCGTAGCCGAACGGAACCGCGCCGCCGACGCGCTTGCCGTGCCGTTTGAGGGCGGCCCTGGCCTCGGCGATGCGTCTGCCGATCATGTCACGCTCGAACTCGGCGAAGACGCTCAGCAGGTTGAGAACAAGCGAGTCGTGTGCTGCGGAGCCGATCTCCGGTGAAGTGACGATGACCAGGTCGATCCTCCGCTCGCGAAGTTCCTTCAGGAGCACAACGCTGTCGACGACGTTTCTCGACAGACGGTCCAGGCGGTAGACGAGAACCCGGTCGAGTTGCCCCTCTCTTATCTTCGCAAGGAGACTCTGGAGTGCCGGTCTGTCGAGGGTCGCCCCGGACCAACCTTCGTCGTCGAAGCGCTCGCCGATCCACATCCAGCCGTTTTCTCTGTGGGCTTCAAGAAAAGAGCGGCAGGCGTCGAACTGGACTTGGCACGAGGTGAAGTCACTGCGAGTATCGATGGACTGGCGGGTGTAGATGGCGCAACGGGACGGCTCGTCCCTCATTTCACCTTGGCCGCGAGCCATTCCAGCGCTCCCGGGGTGGCCTTCCATGCCGCCCTGTTCCCATGGGCATAGAGCACGGCCTCGTTGTCGTCGCCGAAGCCGTAATGACCCGGAAGGGTGCGGGGCATCTTCTTGCGGCCAAGGAGATAGGGGGGGACGTGTTTATTCTCATCAAGGGCGGCTTTCAGCGACTTGACGGCGGCCGGGGAGTCGCCGTTCTTCCTGAAATCCAGGAGCGCCCTTGAGTACATCCAGACGGCCATGCCGTCTTCCTTGAACTGCTTGAAGAGCTTCTCGGCGTCCTCGTCGCGGCCAAGCTCGATGAGGCACGGCATCAGAAGATCACGTATGCCCTGGTTGTCGTTGGGGTTGAGCCGCAACAGGTCCCAGTAATGCGTAACAGCCTCTTCACGCTGACCAGCCTCCCAGAGGCACTGCGCCAAGCCGGCGCGGGCGCGCATGTAGGGCCGAGTCTCCAGGAGACCCCAGAAGTGGCCGACATCTTCCTTGAACGTCTTCTTGCCGAGCGTGCGTTCACCTGCCTCGACTCCTTTCCGGTAAAGGTCAATGGCTTCTTCGAGCGATTCCGCCATTTCCTCGGCGAGAAGATTGTAGGCGTCCGCGCAGTCGGCTGATACGGCGAGTGCCTTCTTGGCCAGGGCCACGGCGCGCCGGCGGGTCGGGGCATCCCAGGCGTCGTACATGATCTCCTGGGCCTCGTCCACGGCGCTTCGCTTGCCTCGGCCCATACCGCCGATGCCGGCCAGCAGACCTTCCATCGACTGCAAGGAGGGCAGGGATTCCACCGACGCGGAGCTGGTGCGTCCCTGGTTAGTTTTCTTTTTCGCCGTTTTTTTCTTCTTTGCTGGCTTTTTCTTGCTCATTGGATTCCCTTCAGGCGATCCACGACCGTGTCGCGGACCTTCTTGGCCAGTGAAATGGCATTTTCGGTTTCCCGCTGCGAAGGTTCGGGTATGTCACCCGGATAGCGAACCTCGACCCCGTAGGGCGTCAAGGCCGTCGCGGGCAAGAGTTCCGACGCCAATTCCTCGTCAACGGTTTTAACCAGGTTGAGTATCTCCCTGATGCTGTGCGTCTTGGGAAACTCCACCTGCCGCCGCGTAAGATAGGCTTTGAGATATTTCTCGGCGGCTTGCTGTGAATGGAAACATGACGGATAGAGCAGTGGCGGGTCCTGTGACAGAAGGGCCTCCGCGGATGTGATGTCCTGGTCGGCCTTGTAAATCCATTCACCGACGATCTTGCGGATTACTTCTTCCTCAGGCGGCCTCATAGATCACCTTCCCGTACTTGTTGGCCGGGTACGCGATGCCGCCGATGACGTTCTTGCTGGCCTCGAACCATTCGGTGGAAATCACGATGACGTCGAAAGGATAGCCCAGCCCGCTGAGCGTCGCGTCAATCTGCACGCTTTTCTTGCGGCGGTCGCCGGGGTCTCTCTCGACTATGAGAAGGTCGATGTCGCTGTCGCGGGTCATCCCGCCCGTGGCGGCCGAGCCGAAAAGGATAATCTTGTCCGGCGCGGCGGCGGTGAGAATCCGGCGGACGATCTCCTGCACCAACGATTCGTCAATTCCCATGGCCGCCCCCCTGGCCGGTTATGAAAACCACAACTCGGGCGCCCGGATGCAACCGGGCTGTTAAACAAGGCGACATGAAAAACGGAGAACGGGAGAATCCGGAAAAGACATTTTGGGGCACCGGACGCAACCGTCGGGGTTGCACCTGAAGCCCGAAAAGTTTTTCTCCAGCCGGAGAATCCATTATCATATCGGTCTCCTCGTAACCCCTTAACAAATCAGGAGAAACGGTCGTTTCTATCCTCCCGTTTCCCCTGACTCTATCGTTAACCTACGAGCCCCGGGAGGTTCGTGGTTTTAATCTGGCTCCCCCGGCCGGACTCGAACCAGCGACAGGGTGGTTAACAGCCACCTGCTCTACCAACTGAGCTACAGGGGAGTATTTGAATAAAATTTTATCTAAAGACGGGGCGAATGTCTAACAAAATAATTAAGCGGGGTCAACAAATTTGTTTATGGGACTCCGGCCCGAGCAATCGGCTTGACACTGGAGGATATTCCTTTTATTTAATTACTTTAGACCTTATACGGGAAGGAAATCCTTTTATGAAGCAGATCGTACTTGGCACAGCCGGACATATAGATCACGGAAAGACATCTCTTATCAGGGCCCTCAGCGGGATTGATACGGATCGACTCAAGGAGGAAAAGGAGAGGGGTATAACAATTGAGCTGGGTTTTGCCCACCTGGAGCTGCCCAGTGGTGTAAGGCTCGGTATAGTTGATGTGCCTGGACATGAAAAGTTCGTGAAAAATATGGTAGCCGGCGCCACCGGCATAGATATCGTGGCCCTGGTAATCGCTGCTGATGAGGGTGTCATGCCCCAGACCAGGGAGCATTTGGAAATCTGTGAACTGTTGAAAGTGAGGCACGGGCTCGTAGTTCTGACAAAAATAGATATGGCAGAACCGGACTGGCTGGAGCTGGTGAGGGAGGATGTGTCCGACTATCTTGCCGGAACTTTTCTGGCTGATGCTCCGGTCGTAGAGGTTTCATCTGTCACCGGCCAGGGACTGGATGAACTGGTAAAAACCCTGGATGAGCTTGTACTTAAGATACCGGACAAGGCTGAGGGGCACCTCTTCAGGCTTCCTGTGGACCGTGTTTTCACAATGAAGGGTTTTGGAACCGTTATTACCGGCACCACGGTTTCCGGGCGAATAGGCATGGGAGAAGAAGTATCCATTTATCCACAGGGAATAAATTCCAGGATAAGGGGGATTCAGGTCCACGGCAAGGAGGTCAATGAAGTCAGGGCAGGCCTGAGGACTGCGATTAATCTTCAGGGGGTTGAAAGGGCCATGATCCAGAGGGGCAATATCCTGGCCACAAAAGACAGCCTCAAGCCCACATATATGGTTGATGTAGTCCTGGAGCTGCTTTCCAGCTCTCCCCGAAAGCTGAAGAACAGGGCAAAGGTGCGGTTTCATACAGGTACATCTGAGATTATTTCGACCGTAATCCTGCTGGACCGGGATGAGCTGGAGCGGGGTGAAACTTGTTTTGCCCAGATTAGGCTGGATGAACCCACAACAGTTTTGAGGACCGACCGCTATGTGCTGAGAAGTTATTCTCCGGTGCGTACCATAGGCGGAGGTGAAGTGCTCAATCCCCTGCCCAGGAAAAAGAAGAGATTTTCTGAATCAGTACTTAATGAAATGAGGCGGCTCCATGAGGGGGAGCTGAGAGGCGTTGTTGAACTTTTTGTTTCGCAGGGGCGTTTCCAGGGGGTGGAAGAGGTAGGGTTGTCCTTCCTGACAAACACGAGAAAGAAATGGCTTGAAGATACAATCAAGGCCCTCAAGGCGCAGAAGCGCATAATTTTATATGACAAAGAGAGGGGTGTCCTTATCCATGCAGATTTTCTTGAAAAGGCAAGGACTGAGATAATAAAGACGCTTGAAAGATATCACCGGGATTTTCCTTTGAGGACGGGACTCTCGAAAGAGGAGCTGAGATCGAGAACTGAAGGGGCAAGCAATACAAAGCTTTTCAACTACCTCATAACCAACCTGGCTCAAGAGGACATTATTGTCCTGGATAAGGAGTATGTCTATCTCAAGGGCCATAAAGTCGTTCTAGCACAAGATCAGGAAAAAATCCGGGAGAAGCTGGAGCAGCTGTACCTGAAAAGCGGACTTCAGCCTCCTTATTTTAAAGAATTAAAGGAGACCTTTCCAGGGAAGACCGGTGAGGAGGTCCTTGAGGTCATGGTAAAGGATAGGGTTCTTTTAAAAGTCAAGGAAGACCTCTATTTTCATAGAAAGGTGATCGAGAAGCTCGAGAATGAACTGGTGGAGTATCTAAAGAAACATGGCGAGATTACCACACCCCAGTTCAAAGATATTACCGGAGTTTCCAGAAAATATACTATACCCTTGATAGAATATTTTGATTTGACCCAGTTGACCGTGAGGGTGGGGGACAGCCGAGTGCTGAGAAAGAGGTGAGGAGAGGGGAAGGCATCACTGATTGGGAAATCCCGAATATGGGATCAGCGGTTGATTCCCTATGTTCCGCCCTGGGCGTGGGAGACAGGGAACAGATAGCCCTGGTAGGCGGTGGGGGAAAAACAAGCCTCATGTTCTCGCTGGCAGAGGAACTCATGAGTAAAGGCATGCGCGTGGTTACGGGTACCACCACCAGGGTCCTGAAAAGCGAGGCCAGGAGAGCACCGTGTGTTATTTTTCTTGCTCCTGGCTCAGACCTGAATGAGACGGTAAGGCCCCTTCTGGAAAAGCACGGCCAGGTTTTCGTGGGCCGGGATCTTTCCCGGAAAGGCAAGATATTAGGGATTTCACCGGGCGACGCGAATTTGCTTCACCGGGAACCCTGGATCAACTACCTCATACTCGAGTCGGATGGATCAGCAGGCCTGCCCGTCAAGGCCCCGGCCGAACATGAACCTGTAATTCCCGAATCTTCCTCCCTGGTAGTGGCCCTGATGGGACTTGAGGCGCTGGGGTTTCCTTTTAAGGAGGACTTGGTGTTCAGGACGGAAATCTTCGAATCCCTGACCGGGTTGAAAAGAGGAGAAATTCTCTCGGCTCAGGCCATTGCCAGAGTATTCATCTCGCCCATGGGGCTTTTTAAAGGTACACCAATGTCTGCGCGCCGAATCGTTTTTCTGAATAAGCTCGACCTTATCCAGTATGATGGAGACGCCAGGAGGCTCGCTTATATGCTGCTCATGGATCCGTTTTCTAGCATAGAGACAGTGGTTATAGGGTCTTTAGCCAATGGGGTTTATTTTAGGGCAAGGAGGGCAGAATGAAAGATATATGCATCAAGCTTTCGGAATTGTTCGAGAATAACGCTTGCTCGGTACTTGCTACTATTATAACCCAGTCCGGCCCGTCACCCAGGGGTGCAGGGACGAAGTGCATTATTATGGAAGACGGTTCAATTGCAGGCAGTATAGGCGGAGGAATCCTGGAGGCTTATGTGCTGAAAAGGGCTTTGCAGATCTTTGAGACAGGCCTACCTCTATCAGTGCATTTTTCGCTGCAGGGTTCGGACGTCGCTGATAGTGAAATGCTTTGCGGGGGCGAGGTAGAGGTTTTTTTGGAGCCCGTTTCCCCGGACGACCTGAGCCATCTGTCCATTTTCCAGGAGATAATGAAGGTTCAAAACAGGGGGGGCGCCGGAATCCTGGCGACTGTAGTCGATCCCAATAGATGGTATACCGGTCAGGTGCCCAAGATGTTCCTTGAGAAGGGTGGAACAGGGATAGGGTCCCTCCTTGGACTGGAGGAATTGGAGGCTGTTTTGGCGGTCCGAATGGATCATTTTCTGAAGGAAGGTTCACCAGTAATAATTCAGCTTCCGGATGAGACAGGAGATGAGTTGCGTGTCTTTGTAGAGCCGGTGGTGTCCAGTCCGGTTCTTTATATATTTGGCGGGGGCCATGTTTCCAGGCAGATTGTGCCCTTGGCCGCCCGGGTTGGTTTTCAGACCGTAGTAACCGACGACCGGCCTGAATTCGCAGATGCCGTATATTTTCCCGAGGCGGTTGAGGTGTTGAGGATGCCGTTTGACGGTGTCATGGACAGGCTTCCGGTAGACGAATCTTCCTTCCTGGTGATCGTAACCAGGGGGCATATGCACGACAAGGATGTCCTGGCACAGGCTCTGAAGACCAGAGCGAAGTATATAGGAATGATAGGAAGTACGCGTAAGCGAAAAATCATTTATGAAAAATTACGGGAACAGGGGTTTACGGAAGAGGACCTTTCCAGGGTTCATTCCCCGATAGGAGTGGAAATCGGCGCCGAGACACCTGCAGAGATAGCTGTGAGTATTGTAGCGGAGCTTATCAGTGTAAGGGCCGGGTGAGATCAGTCTTTTGAGGTTATAACGTGTCGGAAAATATTTATTTATCATGGCTCGGGGAGAAGCTTGCCGAAAGGTGCGTGGAAAATCTAATTAAAAACGGATTTGACGCCCGGTTTGTGCAGTCTGTAGACGAGGCCAGTAAACTCGTCCTGGGGATGATTTCAGGTTACACAACCTTCGGGTTAGCGGGGTCCGCTACCACCAGAACTCTTGGTTTAAAGGAAAAACTCGAAGCTGGTGGCAAGACAGTTTATGACCACTGGAAGGATGGTCTTTCCCGGGAAGAGGATATGGCGATACGTCTCAGCCAGGGGCGCTGTGAGTGCCTCCTTTTGAGCGCCAACGCAGTATCTGCTACCGGTGAACTGGTAAACGTAGACGGAATAGGGAACAGGACTGCTGCCATGACATTCGGTCCACGCAAGGTAGTGATTGTTGCCGGTATGAATAAGGTGACCATGGACCTTGAATCCGCTTTAAAAAGGGTCCGGGAAGTCGCGGCTCCCATGAGGGCTCGAAGTCTTGGGCTGGAAACGCCCTGCGCCCTGACCGGAATGTGTGAAGACTGTAATTCTCCACAGAGAATCTGCAGGGTCACAACCATTCTGCACAGGAGGCCGCTTAAGACTGATATCTCTGTTATCCTGGTAAATGAAGCCCTGGGTTTCTGAATCCTTGCAT
This sequence comes from uncultured Desulfobacteraceae bacterium, assembly GCA_964627015.1. Classification (GTDB taxonomy): domain Bacteria; phylum Desulfobacterota; class DSM-4660; order Desulfatiglandales; family Desulfatiglandaceae; genus CAZVGY01. The sequence continues at coordinate 20,358 of CAZVGY010000041.1, read as the reverse complement.
GTTAAACTGAAAAGACTTTTTTGAACGTTTCCCTGTATGTATTGAGAACTTCATCCCCAAAGCAGACAAATATTACCTTTTCGAGGTTATTGTCTGTTTCCAGGAATTTTTTCGTCTCGCTCAGCGCTATCTCCGTGGCCCTTTTTAAGGGGAAGCGATAGGCGCCCGTGCTTATTGATGGAAAGGCAATTGTTTTGACGCCCAGTTCGGTGGCGGTTTTGAAGCAGTTCCTGTAACAGTTGGCCAGGAGGTTTTCTTCATTTTTATGTCCGCCAGCCCAAACAGGGCCTACGGTATGTATGACCCATTTGGCCGGTAGCTTGTAGCCACGGCTTGACCTAGCCTCACCAGTAGGACACCCGCCTATTTTTCGAGTTTCCTCCAGCAGTTCCGGTCCAGCGGCCCTGTGTATAGCCCCATCAACCCCGCCGCCACCGAGAAGAGAGGTGTTGGCCGCATTGACAACAGCGCCTACTTCCTGCTTTGTGATATCGCCTTCTATGATGGAGACCTTCTCTTTCATGTTGTTCTCCTTTCTCTTGCTTCAGATTTTTACAATGCAGGATCTCTTTGATTCGTGCCCATCCGCACCAATTTACTTAAAAACTATAAGAGAACCGGGAAAATTGTCAAAGTATAGTTTAAGGATACCAGGATACGAATACCTTTGGCATACGGCCCTGTTAAAAAAGCCCCGCGGTTTTTTATAACCGGGGGCTTAATCTCTAAAAAGAGAATCCATTTAACAGATATGGAAAGGGCGTAATTTACCTTCTATGCTACATCAGGCGTTATCAGGTTCTCAGAAAGGTCTTTATAAATTTGCTCCAGTTTTTACCCTTTATTTCTTCAAAAATTTCATCTGCAGCGTCCCCTCCGTCTGCAGCAAGCCTTGTTTCGCCATGAACCATAGTAAAGAGCGCATCCCTTTCTTCGTTGATAAATGTCCTGGCTTCTTCCCCATAGTAAAGGCCTTTCAGGTTTTTCCGCAATTTGGTCGGTTCCACGATGAATAGCCATCCTTTTTCATAAGGAGAATCACCAAGAAGGTCCGGATTTTTTATGAGTTCGTCATTGATATGGGCAACAACACCATCAACAGGTGAAAGTACACGAACTACTTCACCATTTCGTCTGAACTGAAAACCCGGGCCGCCCTGAGATACTTCACTTCCAATAGCAGGTGGGTCTATTTTACAGTTCCTTCCCAGTAGTTTTTGGGCGAAGTCATCAAGCCCAACACGGACTCGACCCCCATATTCCGGCCTGGCCCATGTGTGACCCTCATGATAGTATATTCCCTCAGCCATTTCAAAACCGGCCACATAGGTTCGTTCGTTCAGGGGTAAAGGTTCTGCCTGCAGTCGGTCCTGCATCATCTGATCAAAAGAGCAGTTCCCGCATTCGTAGGCATTCGGACATATTTTTCGGCCCACTTCTCCTGTGATCATATAGCGGCACTTTCGCTGGGACGCGGGCAGCCCCATCATTTTTTCCACCCAGGTCTCTGTAAACTTCAGCTGTTCGCCAGGAGTTTCAACGAATGCGGAAGCAGCTTCTTTTTGTCGTGAGACCTTGATTTGCATCCCCTGGTCGTATGAGCAGGTTGAGCAGTCGTAATTATTGTCACAGAGTTTGTAAGAAACCACTCCAGCCTCCATCCATACACACTTTTTTTTCTCAGGCGGAACGATTTTCATGGATTCTCTTTTTTTTGCTGTATTCATTTTGGCTTTTCTCCTTTGTTGGGCCAGAGGTTTTTCAGTTAAAGAAAAGCAATACCCGTGCCAAAGGGAAAACAGGTTTCTAAGGCAGCGTGTAATAGGTTGATTTTTATGGAGATTAAAAGAATCTTCGCTTAAGGCCCCCCTGTTTCGCAGGTTTTGCTTAATGCCGAAAAAATTGGCATTTTTTCCTGGCATGCGAGATATTTGCTTCTAAGACACTGATTTATCGAATGATTTATTTTTGTCAAATAAATAGGCATGTGACGTAATATTCGACGGCTGGAGGAGCTTAAATAGATCTTTCAATGTACCATTTTAGAAGTTCGAGACAGGTGGGGCAAAAATGGGGACTTTTGAAGTCTGTATCATCGATTCTTGTCGAAGAATACATTACGCAAGAACGGTTTCTGCAATGGGTCAGCCCAAAAGAATGCCCAAGCTCGTGAAGGACTGTTTTCTCCAGCCGTGATATGAAAAGATCCTGGTCGTAAGGGTAACCGTAGAACTGAGGGAGGAGGCGGTGGGTGGAAATGATACAACATTTTCCCTGAATCTGGGTTAGGCCATAAACAAATTTGAGGATGGGAATATAGAGGTCCACATCGGTTATTCCCACAAACTTCAATGTATTAGGGGGGCAACATTTTATTAGGTTCTGCAGAATCAGCTTGGCATTGTACTGGCGGCGCGAGATGTTGTATGCATAATCAGGCGCTTCTATGTCGGAGATGATGTTGCATAGAATACGGCTTCTAATATTAATAGATCGGGCTATCTGGAAAAGTATATCCTCTCGAACAGCACCGACCGGACAGATGTTGATACATCCTGACAAATTGATCTAAGATTCCCTTCTCTTGATTTTGTATTTTTCCAGTTTGTTGTATAGGGTCTGGCGATCAATATCCAGATCCCGTGCAGCCCGGCTGATATTCCAATTGTTTTCTTCCAGTATGCTTTTAATATGCAGTTCTTCCATTTTTTTCAGAGACTTAGGAAGTGCTTCAGTTACCAGCTCCTTGTGCGAGAAAGGCAGGTCTTCCGTGTCTATCTTTTTTCCGTCACCAATTACCAGGGCCCTTTCAATAAGGTTTTCCAGTTCCCTGACATTCCCGGGCCAGTCATAATCCATCAGGAGTTTAAGCGCTGAAGGTGAAATATTTACAGGTTCCCGGTTCATTTCGAGGGAGGATTTTTTTACGAAAGCCTTTGCGAGTAAAGGGATATCCTCTTTTCTCTCTCTCAGGGGAGGGACATGGATAGAGATCACATTCAACCGGTAAAAAAGGTCTTCACGAAACTGGGAATTCCGGATGGATTTTTTGAGGTCACGATTGGTAGCAGACAATATTCGCACGTCCACCTTTATTACGTCCTGGCCGCCGAGAGGCGTGAACTCTTTCTGCTGTAAAACCCTCAAAAGATTTACCTGTGTTTTCAGGCTTATTTCTCCAACCTCGTCGAGAAATAGTGTGCCCTGATCAGCCATCTGAAAACGGCCTTTTTTGGAATAGTCCGCTCCGGTAAAGGCCCCCTTCTCAAAACCGAAGAGCTCACTCTCCAGCAGAGATTCAGGCAGTGCCCCGCAGCTGACAGCTATAAAGGGCATATAACAGCGATTGCTGTTTCCGTGAATTGCCTGGGCTATTAGTTCTTTCCCGGTGCCACTTTCTCCAGTTATGAGCACTGTGGAGTCCGTGGGAGCCACCCTGTCGACCAAATCAAAGACCTGCTGCATAGACTCACTTTTTCCGATGATGTCGTCGTACTGGTATCTTTCCTCAAGTTTTTTTCTAAGAAGGATATTTTCCTCGACCAGCTCCTTATGGCTTATGATTTTTTTCAGCTGAATTTCTACCTGGTCAGGGTCAAAAGGCTTGGTAAGGTAATCGAACGCCCCCTGTTTCATTGCCTGGACAGCGGTGTCCACCGTGGCATACGCAGTCATCATCAAAATTTCCGCCTTGAGCTTGGTTTCTTTAAGACGTCTCAGGGTTTCAATTCCATCCATTCCAGGCATCTTCAAGTCCAGCAAAATTACCTCCCAGTCCTTATCCTTGGCCAGACTAAGGGCTTCTTCTCCACTCGCTGCCAGGTCTACTTCGTAATCATCCTCCATGAGCCAATCTTTGAGGCTCTCTCGCATGACCGCTTCGTCGTCTATCACGAGAATCCGGGGTTTTTTGATCATTTTTACCTCCGCAATTCATTGTTTTGACAAATCTGAATGTGGACCCGTGGGCAGTGCTCAATTTATGGGGAAGAGTCTTTTGTTTCTGCAGTAAGTGTCGGTAGTGGCCGGATCGAGATCATCAGCAGCAGGAAGTCGGACCATAAAGGTGGTTCCCCGTCCAGGTTTGCTTTTCACCTCTATTGTACCCTTATGCCTGGTTATAATCCCATAAACAACTGAAAGGCCCAGGCCCACTCCTTTACCCTCTTCCTTTGTGGTGAAAAAGGGTTCAAAAATATTTTTCATGTTTTCCTCAGGAATACCGCAACCTGTATCAGAAATGACTATTTCCAGAAGGCCCTCTTTATTGAGCTTTTTAGTCATCACTGTCAGGGTTCCGCCCTTCGTCATAGACTCTGAGGCATTTATTATGAGATTTAGCAGGGCTTGCTGAATTTGCTTGGGATCACACTGGATTTTGGGAGACTCCGGATCGATCTTCTCAACCAGGCGTATTCCTTTTATGCCCAGGTCATGAGTAATAAGTCTCAAAGCCTTGGTGATAATATCATCGACCGGACAGATCTCGTTGCTTATTGATGATTGACGGGAAAATGCCAACAGGTTTTTAACAATTTCCCCGCATCTCGCTGTCTCGGCTTCCATGGTATCAAGATACCGGGAAATATCATCCAGTCTTTCAGGCTTGAACCTCCCGCGCACCACGAGCTTGATCATCAGGCGGATATAATTTAAAACCGCGGCAAGCGGGTTATTGATTTCATGCGCTATGGTTGCAGCCAGTTTACCCAACGAGGCCAGCTTTTCCGTCTGAATGACCTGTTCCTGAGCTGACTTCAGTTCACCATAGGCGCCTTTCAGATTCTCGTAAAGATTCGCGTTGTCCATTGCCATACCGACCTGGTTCCCTACAGCCGTAAGGAATTCAAGGTAGTCGGAAGAGAACTCGTAGGTTGAATGGCTTGATACGCACATTACCCCCACCACTTCTCCTTTGGAGGTAAGCGGCATGTAAACAGTGGATTGAAGTCCTTCTTCAATAATGGAGTCTATGTATGGATCGGCAGGACGTTTAAAGTTGTTAACGACCCGTGTTTCGCCGGTTATTACTGTTTCACCGAGAAACCCGTCCCCAACCATACGGTTTTTTACATGGGGCTCTTTTATATATTTGTCTGAAAGCCCTTTATGCGCGGCAAGCCTGAGCATGTCCTGCCTTCTGTCTAAGAGGTATATTCGGACGCTGTCTGCATCCAGAAGTTCAAGAATCTTATCTATGGTGTTTTTAAGGACATCATCCAGATCCAGGCTGCTGTTAACGTCCAGGGCTATGGCATTTAAGATCGAAAGCCTTGTGTTTTGCCTCTGGATCTGTTCCTGCGCCCTTTTCTTGTTCGTGATGTCCCTTATAATATTAACATATCCGGAGATCTGACCCGCTACGTCCAGAATGACATTACAAGTGATCAGGGAGTCGAATTCTGCTCTTTTGTGGCCGCGCTTGAGCCGGGCTTCGTATTCTTTTACCAGGCCGTTCCGTACCAGTATTTTTGTGAAATTGTCTCGCTCTTTTTGGTCTGAAAAGAAATCTCCTGCGTTTTCGAGCTGGAGCAATTTTTCTTTGCTTTTATAACCCAGCATTTCAAGACCGGTCTGGTTGATTTCTATTATTCTGCCGTTCGAATCAGTTAGGACTATCGCATCACGTGAGCGCTCAAATATGGTTCTGTATTTTTCCTCCGAGCGTGTGAGTTCCCTGATTCTATCCGCTACCATTTTCTCCAGATTCCCGGCGACTGTATTTAATTCTTTTTGAAGCAGTTCTTTGCCTGTTATATTGGTAGCTACTTCAAGGACGTATAAAATTTTTCCTTTCTCATTTTTGACCGGCGTGGATTTCATCAGCATTCGAGTAGAGGTGCCATCTTTCATAACAACCTGTTCTTCGTTCCAGTGGGGCTGGCCGTCCTGAAAGGATTTCTCCACCAGGCAGTTTGAACATTTTTCAGTCCCGTTTTTCCAGGTTTTGTAACAGAGCCCACCGGGATGGATACCGAATTCATTCTTGAACAAATTATTGGCCATTATAATCTGGTAATTTCTATTGACAGCAATCACATAGTCAGTGACGCTTTCCAGTAAGGCCTGATAATGTTTCTGGGATTGGAAGTGTTCCGCGGTTTTCATAATGACCTGTCCTTTTAAAGGCATTCTGGTGAATGGGCCGATACCTATTACAGCATAAATGAGATGGGCGATCAAGCTGCTTGGAATATTTCGGATCCCCGACCTAGTGTTTTTCACCGCATGAACAGTCCCTTTTAAACGGGTTTGCGAAACCACAGGTGTATTTCGCAAACCGTGGAGTATCCATGTGCTTATAATGCCAGAAAATTCCTGATGTCCTAATTCATAAGTTAATTCCGTAGACCCCGATTTTTGAGCCAATAAGCAAAGGCCCTCTAAAGAGAGGAAGCATCGGAGTCCCGGGCCAGGATAACAGGAGCCCGGACAGATATAAGGCCTGTTGAACTCTGGAATTCAGCTGCTTGATAATCCGGGATTCTATAACACAATAACCGATTATACTGGCTAACTGTTTTATATTACAAGAAAATAGGTGATGACTGCAGATAGCTTTTCCGGAAATATTCCTTGACAAAAAACAGTCTTTTTAACTATAAGCGAGAGTCGCAACAATTTTTTTGTCAAGTGAATTTTTAGTATAATTCAATACGTAAAAGCCTTCCTTAATGAGGAGCCAATAATGGAAACTGATTCGGCCTCGAATATCCAGGGTTCTGTGATGATTGTTGGCGGCGGGATCGCCGGTATGCAGGCCGCACTCGATTTGGCAGATTCGGGTTTTTTTGTTCATCTTGTCGAAAAATCTCCTGCCATCGGTGGTGCGATGGCACAGTTGGATAAGACCTTTCCAACCAATGATTGTGCAATGTGAATTATCTCGCCCAAACTGGTCGACGTCGGCCGGCATATAAACATACAACTTCACACCTGTACGGTTCTAGAGGCCCTGGAGGGGGAAAAGGGAGATTTCAAGGCAACTCTCAGAAAAACCCCGCGTTATATAGATCCTGATAAGTGCACAGGCTGCGGGGATTGTACCGAGGTCTGTCCGGTTAACAGGCCCAGTGAATATGACGTTAAGCTGTGTGCGAGAAAGGCCATCTACAAGCCTTATGCCCAGGCCATCCCGGGTGCGTTCGCTATAGAAAAACTGGACAGAGCTCCCTGCAGTATGGCCTGCCCGGCAAATATAAACGTGCAAGGTTATGTTCAGATGGTCAAGCAGGGTAAATACAGAGAAGCGGTGGAAATCATTATGAGGGATCTTCCGTTTCCCGGCATACTCGGCCGTGTTTGCCCTCATCCCTGTGAAAGGAGCTGCCGCCGGCTCGAGGTGGACGAAGCGATCGCTATTCGGGAACTGAAAAGGGTGGCCGCTGATAACGTAAAACTGGCCGATATTCCCGTGCCCGAAAGGCCGTCCAAAAAAGATGAGGTGGCTATTGTGGGCGCTGGTCCTGCAGGTCTTACGGCCGCCTATTATCTCTCCCTAGAAGGCTATCCGGTGAGTGTGTATGAGGCCATGCCCAAGGCGGGAGGAATGATGAGGTATGGCATTCCTGAGCATCGTCTGCCGAGGAATGTTCTGGATGAAGAGATAGAAAATTTAAAACGATATGGAGTAAAAATTCAGACAGGGGTCTCTATTGGTAAGGATGTGACCATCCAGGAACTCCGGGAGCATGGTGTCAAGGCGGTTTTTCTGGCCTCGGGAGCATGGAAAGGCTTGAAGCTCAGAATTGATGGGGAGGAAGGCCCGGAAGGGGTTTCGGATGTTACCACCTTTTTAAGAGAGGTTCATCTGGGAGACCGCAAGCGGCTCGAGGGAAAAGTTGTGATTATAGGCGGAGGCCATTCAGCCCTGGATGGCGCCCGGGTAGCTTATCGGCTGGGTGCCGACGAGGTCCATATTATTTACCGCCGTTCTAGAGTGGAGATGCTGGCTGAGCCTGAGGAGGTAGAGGAGACTGAAAAGGAAGGTGTAAAGATCCATTTTCAGGTGGCACCGTTGAGAATCGCCCGCGAAGGTGGAAAAGTGGCCGGCATTGAGTGTATAAGAACACGCCTGACCGAGCCAGACACAACAGGCAGGAGAAAGCCTATTCCTGTTGAAGGTTCAGAGTTTTTCATAGATGCGGATTTTATTGTCCCTGCAATCGGCCAGGAGCCCGATCTTAGCTTTCTAGGAAGTGATCACGGCCTGAAATTATCAAAATGGAATTTTCCTGTAGTAAATCCCGAAACATTAGAAACTAATATACCGGGTGTTTTTGCCGGTGGAGACTTGATTACCGGGCCTGCTACTGTGATAGAGGCTGTCGATGCCGGGAAAAGGGCAGCCAAGTATATAGCCAAATATCTTCAGGGGGAGGAACTTCCTGAGGGATGGAGCGAAGAACCGCCCACGGGTAATAACTGGTGTGAAATTCCGGATGATGAACCTGTAAAACACCGGATGAGGGCTCCTACACTGCCGATTGAAAAGAGATCTTTTTCATTTGAGGAGGTTAACCTCTGCCCGGATGAAAGATCTGCACAGGAGGAGGCTGCTCGATGCCTCAACTGCGGTGGGTGCTGTGAGTGCTACCAGTGCGTATACGCATGCGAGGCTGAGGCCATTACTTTTGAGACGCATGGGCAAAAGGAGGAAATTCAGACAATTGAGGTCGGTTCCCTTATTCTGGCTCCCGGCTTTGAGGCCTTTGACCCGTCTGGTATAGAGAGCTACGGGTATAATTCCTACCCCAATGTAATCACCAGCATGGAATTCGAAAGGTTTCTGAGTGCTACCGGCCCTTGTGAAGGTCATCTTGTGAGGCCCTCGGACAATAAGGAGCCGCAGAAGATAGCATTCTTACAGTGTGTGGGTTCCAGGGACGTCCATAACTGTGATCACGGGTACTGCTCATCCGTATGCTGTATGTATGCAATCAAGGAAGCTGTTATAGCCAAAGAGCACTCCGAAAAGGATCTGGACGTGGCAATTTTTTATATGGATATGCGGACCTATGGCAAGGATTTCGAGCGTTATTACGAACGGGCAAGAGAGGAACACGACGTCCGCTTCATTCGATCCCGGATTCACAGCATTGAAGAAGATGAAGAGACTAAAGATCTTGTCCTGACATATGCCTGTGAGGATGGTGAAATACAGAGTGAGACTTTTGACATGGTAGTCCTCTCCGTCGGCCTCGAAACTCCAAAGGCTGTGGCGGAAATGGCCGAGCGACTGGGTATTGATATGGATGAGGACTCGTTTGCTCAGACACCAGGGGCCTTTTACCCTGTGAATACGTCCAGGGAGGGAGTTTTCGTCTGTGGTGCTTTCCAGGAACCTAAAGATATCCCCTATTCCGTTATGGAGGCCAGTGCTACTGCGTGCGAGGCAAAGGCAAGCCTTGCCATTGCCAGGGGCACCCAGGTTAATGAAAAACAATATCCTGAAGAATTGGATGTTTCTTCTCAGGAGCCGCGGATCGGTGTTTTTGTGTGTAATTGCGGCGTCAACATAGGCGGAGTGGTAAACGTGCCCGCGGTAGCTGATTATGCTCGGAAACTTCCCGGGGTCGTTTATGTTGAGGAAAATTTATTTACATGTTCCCAGGATACACAGGATAAAATCAGAGATGTGATTGTCAAAGAAAAATTGACAAGGGTAGTGGTAGCAGCATGCACTCCTGCCACGCATGAGCCTTTGTTCCAGGAAACCATCAGGGAGGCGGGTCTTAACAAGTATCTTTTTGAGATGGCCAATATTCGAAATCAATGTTCCTGGGTCCACAGCAAGGAAAAGGAAAAGGCCACCGAGAAGGCCAAAGATCTGGTTCGAATGGCGGTTGCAAGGGCCCAGCTTATAAATCCTCTACCCCAGCTGACGATTGAGGTTAATGACAAGGCCCTGGTTATTGGAGGGGGCATTTCAGGAATGACTGCAGCCCTGGGGCTGGCTGATCAAGGATTTCTTACATACCTGGTGGAACAAGCGGATGAACTGGGGGGGAATGCATTAAAACTGAACAATACCTGGCGTGGAGATGATGTCGCTCACGAAGTGAGAGAGCTTATCCAGAGGGTTAAAGGACACTCTTTGATTAAGGTGTTTACCTCGTCGCAGCTGAAGAACACAGCCGGCTTTGTTGGAAATTTTGAAACAACGATTTCGCAAAACAACAAAGACACGAAGCTGGAGCACGGCGCCGTGGTCATAGCAGTGGGAGCTGAGGAATACAAACCCGGCGAGTACCTTTACGGAGAGGATGAGAGGGTGCTAACCCATCTTGAATTGGACGAGGCATTAAGGAATGCGGACAGAAGGGTAATGGATTCCAAGTGTGTGGTTTTTATTCAATGCGTGGGATCCAGGGAGCCTGAAAGGCCTTATTGTTCTAAGGTATGTTGTACACATACGATGAAGTCCGCACTTAGACTCAAGGAAATAAACCCGAGTATTAATGTCCATGTTCTTTACCGGGATATTCGCACGTATGGGCAGCGTGAGGCTCTTTATAGAGAGGCCAGAGCAAAAGGGGTCCTTTTTACGAGTTATACTCTCCAGGAAAAGCCCAAAGTAGCAAGAAATGGAAACGGGGTGTCGGTGACCACCAGAGATCATATCCTGGGTAGAGATCTGGTTATTAACCCTGACCTGCTGGTATTGGCATCAGCCATAGTACCGCGGGATAATTTTTCACTTGCCCAGATGTACAAGCTCCCCCTTAACAGCGATGGGTTTTTTATGGAGGCTCATGCGAAGTTAAGGCCTGTGGATTTTGCTACTGACGGGATATTTCTGGCAGGCATGGCCCATTACCCTAAACCGATTGAAGAGAGTATTGCCCAGGCTAAAGCCGCAGCGTCAAGGGCAGCTATTCTTCTGGGGCAGGATGCTATAGCCATAGAGCCGATTGTCTCTGCTGTTGATCAGGATAGGTGCATTGGTTGCGGACTTTGTGAAGCCTTGTGTTCTTATGGGGCCATACATTTGGTCAAGACTGCCGGTCAGGGCTATAAGGCTGAAAATCTTTCGGCACTGTGTAAAGGTTGCGGGATTTGTGCTGCAGCCTGCCCCCAGAGGGCTATTGATATGAAGCATTTTCGTGACTCTCAGATCCTCGCCGCCATTCGAGCCGGGGGTTCAACCATTTAACGGGAGACAGTAAATTCTCCGGGACGAACATTTTAGGACATGAGAGAGACACTTGGGTTGATTGGAGCAGGAGATGATAGATGACAGAAGGATTTGAGCCTAAAATACTTGCGTTTTTATGCAACTGGTGCGCTTACGCTGGTGCAGACCTGGCAGGTGTATCCCGACTCCAGTATCCTTCTTCTTTCCGTCCATTAAGAACGATGTGCTCTGGCCGGGTAGATCCAGTTTATATTATAAACGGCCTAAAAAGCGGGTTTGATGCCGTTTTTGTGGGGGGGTGACACATCGGTGAATGCCATTACCAGGATGGTAATGTCTATGCCGAAATTAGAATGGAGATCGTGGCCCGGCTCCTTGATATGGCCGGAATCGGTCGTGATAGACTTCATTTACGATGGGTAAGCGCTTCGGAAGGCCAGCTTTTTGCGAAGTATGTGACCGAATACACTGAAGCCATTGAGCAACTGGGGCCCTTTGACCCGGTAAAATTCGAGCTGTCTCTGAGAGCGCTCGACAGGACTCTGAAAACGCCCAGGGTGCGCTGGCTGTTGGGTATTGGCCGGTCACTTACTCATAATGGAAATGTATATAAGGAGAAGCTGAAAGAAGAAGACCACGACAACCTCCTTAAAAAGGTTCTGGAAGAAGAATATCACAAGGCGCTGGTCCTTGAGGTCATCCAGGGCCGCCCCAGTTCGGTGCGCGAAATTTCCAGTAAAATAGGGCTGCCCGTGTACACAGTTTCTCTGAGGTTGAACGAGCTTGAAAGGAGTGGCCAGGCAGAACTCAAGGAATATGACGGCACAACTCCTTTGTTTATCGGTCTGGCCGCCTAGCCGCTGCTTTGAGAAACATTAACAGAGAAAAAACTGAATCGAAGGAGACAACCGTAGAACGGAGAATAATCTGTTGAAGACTGTTATGAGAGATGAAAAGGATATTAAGAAAAGCGGGGCCGTTATGGTTGTTGGGGCGGGTATCGCCGGTATGCAAGCCGCCCTGGACCTGGCGACAGCGGGGTACTATGTGCACCTGGTTGATCGCTCTCCCACAATAGGCGGGCTGATGGCCCAGTTGGATAAGACTTTTCCAACCAACGACTGTGCCATGTGAATTATCTCGCCCAAACTGGTCGAGGTCGGCCGGCATCTTAATATAAATATCATTACTAACTCAGAAGTCGAATCCCTGGAAGGCGAACCCGGGCATTTTCGAGCCAGATTGAGCAATCTGCCTCGTTATATCGACCCAGCCAAATGTACCGGTTGCGGTCAATGCGGAATGATTTGCCCGGTCAATGGGGTTAATGAATTTGATTGCGGCCTTGACCTTCGAGCAGCCACTTCCATCAAGTATGCCCAGGCAGTGCCTCTTGCCTATACGATTGACCGTGACCTCTGCATTGGTTGCGGTCTTTGTGAAAAAGTGTGTCTGGCCGAGGCCATAAAGTATGATGACCTGCCCAGAAAGACGGAATTGGAAATAGGGGCGGTGATCCTGGCTACTGGCAATGAAGTATTTGATCCGGGCAGCCTGGATACGTATGCCTATACCGAGTCTCCCAACGTAGTTACAAGTATGGAGTTCGAGCGTATCCTCAGTGCATCCGGTCCTTTCATGGGTCATCTCATGCGGCCCTATGACCGCGAGGAGCCTCGTAAAATAGCATGGATACAGTGTGTTGGGTCTCGCGACTCGCATAACTGTGACAGGCCTTACTGTTCGGCGGTATGCTGCATGTACGCTATTAAAGAAGCAGTCATTGCCATGGAGCACGCCCACGGCGATGTTGATGCAGCTATGTTTTACATGGATATGCGGACGTACGGCAAGGACTTTGAAAATTACTATAACCGGGCCAGGGATGAGCATGGAGTCAGGTTTATCCGCTCACGCGTTCACTCCGTGGTTCCTGTTGACGACGGTAACCTTGAAATCACATATTCAAGTGAGGACGGAACCCAGGAAAAGGAGATATTTGACCTTGTAGTGCTGTCAGTAGGGTTTCAGGTGGGCAAGGACACAGTGGAACTGGCCGAACGGCTGGGAATCGATCTCGACAGATACAATTTTGCCAGGACCGGCAGTTTTACGCCTGTGGCAACATCAAGGCCGGGAGTGTATGTGTGCGGTGCAATCCAGGGTCCCAAGGATATTCCTCAATCGGTAATGGAGGCCTCTGCCGCCGCGGCCGCGTCCAGCGTGCTTCTCAGTGAAAGCCGCTGGAGCGAGACCGAAGTGATAGAGATTCCGGCCCAGACCGATGTGACCGGACAACGCCCGCGAATAGGCGTTTTTGTTTGCCAGTGCGGAATAAATATCGCGGGCGTTGTGAATGTGCCTGAAGTGAGGGATTATGCCGCCACCCTGCCTTACGTGACCTACGTTGAAGACAACATGTACACCTGTTCGCAGGACACCCAGGTCAAGATGGCGGAGGTGATAAAGGAACAGGGGATCAACCGGGTCGTGGTTGCGGCTTGTACTCCTAAGACGCATGAGCCGTTATTCCAGGAGACCCTTATGAATGCAGGCCTGAACAAGTATCTCTTTGAGATGACTAATATCCGCAATCAGGATTCCTGGGTGCACGGGAAGGACCCTGAAGCCGCTACGGAAAAAGCCAAGGATTTAGTTCGAATGGCTGTTGCAAAGGCAGCCCTCCTGGAGCCGCTCCCGGATACGGAGCTGGGGCTTGATCCTCGCACGCTAATTGTGGGAGGCGGTGTCGCCGGGATGGTAGCTGCCAAGAATCTTGCAGATCAAGGGTATGAAGTACACCTTGTGGAGCGATCAGAGGTTCTCGGTGGGCAGGCCGCACATCTCCACAAGACGTGGAAAGGTGAAGACATCCAGGCCTATGTCAGGGGTCTTATAGAGGATGTTGAAGGACATGGCAATATCCACGTGCATCCTTCAACGGAGCTTGAGGCTGTAGAGGGGTTTGTCGGCAACTTCAAGTCGATGCTCATGGGTAGGGACGGAACAGAAACTGCCCTGGAACATGGCATAGCCATTATTGCAACGGGCGCGCATGAATATAAGCCGAATGAATATCTCTATGGTGAGGATCCGCGTGTCCTGACCCACCTGGAAATGGACGCAAGATTTATTAATGATGACCCGTCTCTTGAAGAATTAAAATCTGTGGCCTTTATCCAGTGCGTAGGATCAAGAGAGCCGGAACGTCCTTACTGCAGCAGGGTGTGCTGCACCCATACCATGGAAAGTGCCCTGGAACTTAAGCGCAGGAACCCGGAAATAGATGTCTATGTAATGTATCGGGATATGCGTACTTACGGAGAAAGGGAAGATCTTTTTACAGAAGCCCGGAGAAAGGGAGTAATCTTTTTTCGCTACGATACCGATAACAAACCAGTAGTCAGGACAGTTGATGGTTCACTGGAGATAGAAGTTAATGACAGCATCCTGGGAAGGCCGGTGATTATCAGGCCTGACCTGCTTACCCTGGCTACTGCTGTGGTACCCTGGGAGGGAGATAAGCTGGCCAGGTTATTTAAAATTGCGGTTAATGAAGATGGCTTTTTTATTGAGGCGCACGCCAAGTTGAGGCCGGTTGACTTCGCCACTGAGGGTGTGTTTTTATGTGGACTCAGTCATTATCCCAAGTCTGTGGATGAGAGTATTGCTCAGGCCCTGGCCGCAGCTTCTCGGGCTGCAGGGCTCCTGGCAACTGGAAAGGTGTTTGCCAGTGGTACGGTGGCATATGTGGACCTTGCCAGTTGCAGTGGCTGTGGAGTATGTGTGGCGGTGTGCCCCTTTTCTGCACCTTCGCTTATGGAAGAGGGTCGTTTTGAGGGAAAAGCGGAAGTAAATCCAGTACTCTGCAAAGGGTGCGGTCTGTGTGTGGCTTCCTGTCGCTCAGGCGCCATTAACCTCAGGGGCTTCGGGGAAGGTCAGATTATGGCCATGATAAATGAGAGCTGAATGTATGATAAGTGGTTAGCATGTTTATATATTTTTAGAGACTCTGTCTGCCTGTGGATTTTTTGATTTTAATATCTTGCAGATTGCTATACTAACACGCATTTACAAAAGATATTTAGGAGAGGATAATGAATGATTGGCAACCAAAGATTACAAGTTTTCTCTGTAATTGGTGCAGTTACGGTGCGGCGGATCTGGCGGGTGTCAGCCGTTTCCAGTACCCGCCCAATTTCAGAATAATCCGGGTTCCTTGCTCCGCCCGGGTGAGCCCTAAATTTATCCTGGCGGCGTTTCGCCACGGCTCGGACGGAGTTTGGGTATCGGGGTGACATCCCGGAGACTGCCATTACCTGGAAGGTAATTACTATGCAAGAAGGAAATTCGCGCTTTTAAAAGGTCTGTTGGAACATGTCGGCATTGAACCAGGCAGATTACAATTTTCCTGGATATCTTCGGCCGAAGCGACCAAATTTGTTGAAGTAGCTAGGACCGTGGCGGAGGAAGTTAAGGCCCTTGGCCCTGCAAAGCATTTAATCAAAGGAAGAGCTGAGGTGGCATGATGCTCAAGTATACAGAGAAGATAAGGGAGACGGCCCGTAATCTGCTTGAACAAGGAAAAGTAGAGGTTTTTATCGGGTTCAAGAAGGGAACCGTTCCCATGATGAATGAGCCGGTCCTTATAAAAGATCCTGCCAGGGTTGATATCCTTCACTGGGACAGCAACTGCGGCTTGAATTTATGCAACTATCTGACTAAGAGGACCGAGAAGAAGATAGGAATTCTGGCAACTGGCTGCAATTCCAGGAATATCGTAACCCATATCACTGAGAATCAGATAAAACGTGAACAGTTACACATAGTGGGTATTCCATGCACAGGTATGATCGATCACAGGGCTGTCCAGCGAGCGGTAAAGGACAGGGAAATTCTGGAAGTGCAGGAAGTTGGCGACCAATTGATAGTTAAGGGTAAGGATTTTGAGGAGTCCTTCAATAAAAAGGATTTTTTACAGAGCAACTGCGCGGTGTGCACTCACCGCAATCCTGTAATATATGATGAAATGATTGCAGAGGCAGTGGAGGAGCAAACAGAGGTCTCTGCTTACGGCGATGTTGAAGAGATAGAAAAACTGGAGCCTGAAGAAAAATGGGAGTTTTTCAACCGAATGATTTCTGAATGCACCAGATGCTACGCGTGCAGGAATGCTTGTCCTTTATGCTACTGCCCTACCTGTTTTGTAGACGAATCCAGCCCTCAATGGGTGGGGAAGAGCATTGATCCGGTTGATACGATGACTTTTCATATATTGAGAGCCTATCACTGTGCGGGGAGATGCACGGATTGCGGTGCCTGTGAAAGAGCATGTCCAGTAGGCATTCCGGTTCGGCAGTTTACTAAAAAACTGAATAAAGATGCCCTTGACTTGTTTTCCTGGGAAGCCGGTCTTACTCTGGATCAAAGACCTCCTCTGGATGTTTACCGGCCCGATGATTATAACGATTTTATCAAATGATCCGGGCCTCCGGCGCTTGAAAACCCAATCGAATGTTATAGGAAGAAAAAGGTAAATCCAATGACAAAAAAAATATTTACCAAGGAAGAATGGCTGAAGGCCCTGGAGGGCCTGACAGACACCTACAGGATCTTTGTCCCTGTATTGGATGGAGAATTTCATAGCTTCAGGTCGTTGGACAAGGGTGTAACCCCCGATTTCCAGTACAAAAACACCCGGCTTTCTCCGAAATCCCTGGTTTATCCTCAATCAGAGCGGATGTTTGAGTATACGATCGACGAGGAGGATCCTGAGGCCAATATACTTAAGGAGACGCCAAAAAACTATTCTCTTCAGGCAATAGTCGGTATAAGGCCCTGCGATGCGCATGCCTTTCAGATCGTGAAACCCAATTTTGACAATCCGGAGTACAGGGATCCATGGTGGGTGAAGCACTTTGAATCCACTACACTTATAGGTATGGCCTGCAACGAGCCCTGTTCCACCTGTTTTTGTACGTCAGTGGGGGGAGGCCCTTTTAATGAGCAGGGTCTGGATGCTATTTTCTATGATCTGGGTGAGACATATCTGGTCAAGGCCCTGACGGAAAAAGGCGAGGAATTCCTTAAAGGGGCGGAAGGCGGAAGTGAGCCAGAGGACCCGGATGAAAAGAAAGTGGAAACTCTGGCGGAAGCTGCAGTTAACAAGATAACTACCAGAGTTCCGACCGATAAGCTGGGCGACAAGGCACTCCTCGAGCTTTTTAACGCCCCCTTCTGGGAAGAGGTGGCCTTTGCATGCATAAATTGCGGTACCTGTACTTTTGTCTGTCCTACCTGCTGGTGCTTTGACATCCAGGACGAGATGACCGGTGAGCAGGGTGACAGGATGAGGAACTGGGACTCGTGCATGTACCCTCTGTTTACGCTTCACGGCTCCGGCCATAATCCAAGAAACCAAAAATTTCAGCGTGTGCGTCAGCGGTTCATGCACAAGATGAAGTACTATGTAGACAAGTATGAAGATGGTTTTCAATGCTCCGGGTGCGGACGGTGTGTTCGTTCCTGCCCGGTGAATATAGACATCAGGGAAGTAACTGAATTGATGAATAATTATGAGGCCTGATTTAATAATTAATGTTTACGGGCTGATGCAACCGTTAGAATAAATAAGAATTGAGAATACAGGGGGTGCCCCATTGGAAAATCCGTATTTACCCTATCCGGTTCGAATAGATAAAATTATAACTGAGACTGAAGACAAAAACCTCAAGACATTCAGATTCGTGTTCCTGAATCCTGAGGATGAAGAAAAGTTCGCTTACGCTCCAGGGCAGTTTGCGGAGCTTTCCGTGCCTGGAAAGGGCGAGATCCCAATTGGTATAGCCTCCTCTCCCACTGAGAAGGGGTTCGTCACCTTTACCGTGAATAAGACAGGGGTGGTCACCAAGCACCTGCACAACATGAAAGAGGGTGATGTGATGGGCATTAGAGGCCCTCTGGGAAACTGGTACCCGTGGGAAGAGATGCAGGGAAAAAATGTGGTCATCGTAGGTGGAGGATTCGCCTTCACCACATTAAGGTCCAGTATCATCTATATGCTAAATCCGGAAAATAGAGATAAGTTTAAAGATATTACAGTTGTTTATGGCGCAAGGGGGCCGGGTATGCTCCTCTACAGGAATGAATTGACCGAATGGGAGCAGAGAGACGATATTAGTATGCATATAACCGTTGACAGCACGGATGATCCTGAATGGAAATATAACGTAGGTTTCGTCCCCGCAATTACCGAACAGAAGATTACTAGTGCAGAGAACGCTTTTGCCCTGGTGTGCGGCCCGCCTATTATGATCAAGTTTACCCAGCCGGTCCTGGAAAAACTAGGCTTTCCGGCTGAACGGATTATTCTTTCTTTAGAAATGCGCATGAAATGCGGTATTGGCATTTGCGGCCGATGCAACATCGGCGACAAGTATGTCTGTAAGGACGGCCCTGTATTCTCTCTGGCCCAGCTCAAGGAGCTGCCTCCTGAATACTAGATTGAGTTGGTTGGAGCTGACATCTTATGGCCGGCCCCTTAACTCTTGGAAAGTGTTATTCGTAGCCCTGGTCATTCCTGCTCATTTGAAATATCATAGCGGATGCGATCGCCGGATGGTTCATTTGACCAGTCATCCGGCGCTGTTTTGCCTGCTAAGTATGAGTTCGGATCTTGCGATTTAGAATTGACAAGCCTGTGTCTTGCACTTCACCCATTGGTATCTTTAAAAATGCTGCCTGCTTTTTTGTCATAAAGACCTGCGGGTCCGAGTATAATTGTCGTGTTAATTGCCTCAATAAATCATTCGCAGACCGCAGCACTGGAATTCACAAAGTAATCGACCCGGTTCAATTAAGTGAACATACGCAAAAGGCTAAAAGATATATCAATGTCAAGAGCCGCTGACCTGGCGGTCAAGGATGTCAGGATAGGTCTCGGATATACTGCTGTTTTGCTGGAGAATAATCAGGCCGGCGTTGCATATACGTTTCATAGCAAAATGATTGGAGGCTGCACTGTATTTAAAGGGCTTCGGCCTCTTGCAGGAAGAGCGGCCTGTGAGCTTCTGGAACTTTTCGACTCTGCAGATAGTATAGAATCAGCAGTCGCTCTGGCCACTTCCAACGCCGTTTCCAATACCTTCACCGAAGAATCTCTGGAAGGGGATATACTTGATTTTCTGGAACTGCAATCGAATGACAGGGTCGGCATGGTAGGCTATTTTGCACCACTGGTTCCCCTGATCAAGAAAAGGGCGTCATCTCTGGTAATATTTGAGCAAGTCGAAAGATCAGGTGATTCGACTTTGCCTGAAAACGACGCATACAGACTGCTTCCCGAGTGCCAGGTGGCCCTGTTAACAGCGACTGCAATACTGAACAATACTATTGAGAGCCTTTTGGACGTAGCCGGGTCTTGCAGGGAGGTTGTAGTGCTGGGTGCTTCAACTCCACTTATACCTGAAGCATTTGACCGGACCCCGGTTACTGCACTGTCAGGTGTGGCAGTGCTGGATCCTCTGGAAATAATGCGCATTGTCAGTGAAGGCGGAGGAATGAGACTGTTCAAGCACTTTGTAAAAAAACTTAACCTGAGGCTTTGATCAAATGTTGCTTGAGGGAGGCATTTGGCGTGGCACGGGAAGATCCTGTAGTCAGGCTGATTGGGAAGGAGAGATTCCGGTGGTTGTCGAAGGACTTTAACGAGTCATCCACACTTAGAGACATTCCTGATGATATCCTCCAGACAATAGCCTCCGTGGATATTTGAATAAGAGAATATTCGCGGGATCAAAAAACTGTCACCTGCATTGCACTGTTGACCTTTTGTTATAGAATGGCAGGCAAGGTTCAGAACGCCTGTTTTGGGCCGAAGGATATGCTTCTGATTAAGGCCCTGGCCCTAAAGGAAGAGGCGAGGAGGAGTGGAGAAGTCATACTCAAAAACCATCTATGGGAAAGGGCGGTCTTCGATCTGGTTACCGGTGAAGTGGGAGAACGGATCAGAGAGATCAGGACGATAAACTGTCCGCTGTGATTCCTTAAAGCTTCCAGGTTTTGACAACGGACTGATTAGTCTGCTAGAGTTACCATGCCGAAAGGGTATTTATATGTGAAAGAGATAAAATATTGAGTTCAGTCACTATGGGATTATTTTAACAGGGTTAAATAAAAACCATAATCCACCAGTTTTACTGGTGGGTCCGAGCTATGCTAAG
>CAZVGY010000040.1:0-28701 GCA_964627015.1 uncultured Desulfobacteraceae bacterium | reverse complement strand
CCATTGTAACCTATGAGAAAATAAGTGCTTTTCTGGAAACAAGCATCCAGTTTGCTTTTACCTGAGGCAGGATTCGACAATAAGCATCGAGGGAAAACAACATTACAATGATGACAACATTATTCGTCTTATGTTGTGCACAACATAATCCGAAAACTTCAAAGGCTCAGGAAAGGAGGGAATTTAACATGGAAGGGACACATGAGCACGAGCATGTACACGGCCATGAGCATGCCCACACCCACACCCATGAGCACAAACATGGAGACACGACTCACTCCCACGAGCATTCTCACAGGCACACGCATGACCACCTGCATCAGCACAAGCACGAACATTCACACGAGCACGACTCCCATGTGCATAATCACACGCATGAGGAGGATCATGGCCCCCATAACCACCCGCATCCGGACCACGAAATAGAGCCGCATGACCATTCTCATTAAGCATAGACTCTGCCTGGAGCCAGCCATGGGAAATGCCTGAAGGGCATTTCCCTGCTTTTACGAACCGCCACCTTACCAATTCGGCAGTAGTCCCTCATCTTCATTTTCTCTAATAGTAAAATGCGATCAGGTGCTGGATTGATGGTTTAAATATAGAGCTTATTTAAGAATTTAACATCATCAGGCTCAGGAAAGCTTTTTTGAATAAAACTCTGCTGATAGTGTTATCTTGTTGCTTCGCCCCTGAATACAGGCGAAGCCGCTTCATCAAAAGGATTCATCCTCATCGCAAGAGAGAAAAGATAGGGGTAGCTGGACTTCAGGTGTTTCATATATTCGAGCCATTGGGGTACCAGTCTCGAGTAAACCCTTTTTATATCTTTTGCCAGGTGCTCATAATCAGCATCTGGAAGCCCTACCAGTGTCGGCCGAAGTTCCAACTCTTCGGTAACGTGAAATACCGAACGAAGCATTTCAGTAAATGATTCATGCTCCAGCAGGTTGGGATTTCCCATTAGTCCTAGAAGAAAACCCCTGCGGCTCAGCAGGAGATCGCGTATCTGCTCAAAGTTAGAAGGTTCAATCACAGGAATGTATTCGTAATCCGCCAGCCATTTTTCGGCTTTTTCAAAGTCATCGCCAGACAAGCTCTCACATACTAGAACGCAACTTTTTCCGCGGCTGATGCTCGAATCCAGAGTCAGGAGCGTCCGAATCAACTGAGCTCCGATTTCACTGAAAAAGATGCCTATTACAACATTCAACTTCCTCAATCGGGAGAGTGTTTCTCGTCTTTCCAGCAGCTTATGGATGACAAGGGTTACCAGCAGGACTTCAAGAAAAACAAAAGCAACATCGCCCATCAGGTAGATAAAGATATGGTGCAGGTCCCTGAAAATTAAATAGTGGAAGGTGTAAAAAACAGCCGAAAGTAGTATTAAAAAAATCCCCCAAAAAATCTGCCTGCCCAGATCTCTTCTTTCATATTCTGATTTCATTTATTTCTCCTGTTAACCCCGAAGCAGTGAATAATCGTCTTATTCGGACATTAAAAACCAGGTGCCTTTCTTACAACATCCTCCTGAATTGGAATCAGCAGGCTTTATTTAGGAATGGAATATCTGTTCATGATACAGCATAAACCAGAGAGCCCCCGTCATCTATTAGAACAGATCTTCTTTATGTCAGCTTCGGGCTCATTTCAAAGGGAACCGTCCAGTTCATCCGCCACATCCCGCTTACATACCTTGCAGCGCTGCGCCCCTCTGAAGAGAGGATTCCCACAGGATGGACAATGGTAACGTTCCAGCTCGGCCCGCGACCACTCCACGCTCCCTTTCTCATCGCCATAAGCCGCTACCATCTCCCTCCATATGGGAATAGTCCGTTTCATGACCCTGAGGCCTGTGGCAAAACCGAACTCCTCTATAAGTCTGCATGGCCATTCCTCGCACTGGTGGCATGAGTAGAAGCCCTTCTCCCTGACACAGTCCCTTATTTTGCAGATCTGGCAGAAAGAATAGATTTTTTCTGCAGAATCGGACTGCATGCAGCCCAGGCACTCTGTTTCCTCAGGCTTTGTGCCGTAAAGGTTCCCCATGACAGTCTTGAATTTTTCATTGTTATCCCTGGTCGCGATATAGACGCCACAGGCCCCGCAGTGGAGGCCGCAAGGTGCCATAAGGGCCCTGTCTCTAATCTCTTCTTCAGTCCAGCCTTCCATAACGCCCCCTTTCTACCCTGAAGTAATATTAGTTTATATGCATTTATACCTGCATACACGGCGCTTTTCAATACTCCTCAAACTGGTTTTGACCTCAAGTGATAACTGGAAATGGTGGAAGCATACAAAATTATGTGCCAAAGACAGCTTGAAGAGAATCAGAACGCAACAAAATCCTTTTGTGCAGACATTACCTTTGTCAGATAGCGCCGTGCTTCCCTATGGGGCAGATTCGATTTAAGAAAAGTTAAAACCTCCAGCGGTCCAAGGCCGTTAATGAGCCTGAAGGCTTGATCCTCATTCCTGTGAAATGTCCTGAGCACATTGCCGGCACCGGTGTTATAAGCCGCGATTACGCAGTATTCTCTGGATAGAGAATCACTGATATCCTTAAGATACCTGTTATCCAGCAGGTGCAGATAGGCAGTACCATATTGAATATTGTTTTCCGGTTTAAACAAGAACCCTCTGGAAGGAATCCTGGGGACATTATTCAGAAACCTATTTACATCCAGGCCTGCCGTCTGAGGAACTATCTGCATAAGACCGAAGGCCGGAGCGTCACTGACTGCATAAGGGTTGAAGTCACTTTCAGTCTTAATTATGGCGTATATGAGATTCCTGGGCACAAAAAATTGCCTTGAAAAATGCTCGACAAAAGGCCTGTATCTTTTCGCAGAGACAAAAGAATGATCAGGAACCATAGGTATGTTTACGTACCTTACAACCTCTCCCACCCTGCCTCCAGCCAGTTTCCTTGTATTTAAACTGTGCCGAATCAGATAGTCTGCAAAATGACCTGCCCTCCAGGGCCAGCGGATATACTTGCCCTCATGATCCCTGACCTCTCCATAAAGGAAAGGGGTCCCGTTAATCTCTACCTCCCTGTCTGAAAACATGTCAACACTCCTGGGGTCCTCCGGTGTAAGGAGTGAGGTAACAATGGCGTTTCTAAGGGCCTCGAGCGGCTCTTTACGGGCCAGGGTTTCGACAGTTATAACTCCCCTGTCGAAATCCACCGAAACACGGGAATGGTAGTTTCGAGTATATTTGACATATTCCTTTGGCCCCGGTGCCTTCACCTCTTCCTTCCCCCACACCCCGGAGACAGCTTCTTTAAGACCTTTGAGCAGGGAATCAAATTCCTGACTGAAGGACCTGACGTCGCGCTCCAGGGATTTAGGGTCAACAGCATATCCAGCCACTTTTTGTGCTGCCATATGCCCGGCCGAGGCAACATCCCCGGTCGCCGCTATTCTGGCCAGGCGCAGCATGTCCCACCTGGAACATCCCACAATAATCACCATTATCAAAACAACTGAAAGCAGGATTTTCATCCTCAGCATATCTTTCTCCTCCACCCCTGAACCTGCTTTATCACCCTGCCCATAAAATCCTCACTTTACCTTTAAATTAAGGGAATTATATGAAAACATGGCACAGCCTGCAACCCTTGAGAAAACCTGCCAGTTAACTTCAACTACCTTGACAGAAGTTTTCATCCGGAATATTCTAAAAAGCGACAGGTCAACTCTTTTCTTAAATTGGCAAATTTTCTTCTGCTTTTTACTAGTATCCTTTTAGTTCTGCCTGTATCAATGTAATTAAGTGGCCAGTCAAAAAATTACTCATGTAATACCTTAATCTGCCGAAGTTTATTGAACAGCAGAAGCTTAATTTATAAAATACCTTTTGCTCTTTTTTCGTTATTTATACTCGGCAAAAATTTTTATGACACCTTAAACCATAATGAGAACACCTTCGGCGTGCGAGCATTTTCCTGTATCTAAGGTGACACACATATGCCTGACGCGAACAGCATTAGACTCCATATCTTCAGCCTCCCTTTTCTGAGCGATATTTCACTATATTATTTCTCATTAATCTGCCTCTCATTCTATACTAAAAAAACCCGGGCAGCAGTTATCAGCGAGTTAGAATCAAAACCCGGTTACTGCATCGTATTAAGCAAACCCCGTCATACTATGCCGGTATGCTACAACCGTCCTATTTCAAAAATTTATCCGCAGCTTGTTTACTCACAGGGAGAATACGGTCATGAACCAAGCGCCTAGACGTGAGGAACTGGAAGCTCAAATAAAAATTCTTCAGGAAGAAGTAGCAAAGCTCAACGAAATTAATAAGGCTTTTCAAAAATCAGAAAAAGAGAAAAACATTCTGCTGAACGGGATATCTAAAATAGTTATTTTCTTAGATCCGAATCGCAGGATAGTTTGGGCTAACAGGGCGGCTGTCGAGAACACCAATAATTCTGAGGCGGAGCTGCCAGGAGTATTTTGTTATGAGTTCTGGCATCAAAGCGCCGACCCATGCCACAGGTGCCCGATCTCAAATGTTTTTAATTCATCCCAAGACGGAATGGCTGAAATAGAAACTCCGAATGGAAAGAGCTGGAGTATAAAGGCCTTTCCAATTCATGGGGAAGATGGTGAAATGGTGGGTGTCCTGGAAATCGCCGAGGAAATTACAGACCAAAAACATACCCGGGAGGCCCTCAGGGAGAGCCTGGAAAAATATAAAACAGTACTTGAGACCATAGAAGAGGGTTACTTTGAGACCGACCTGGATGGGAATTTCTTGTTCATAAATGACGCATTCTGCAACTTAACAACTTACACTAAAGCTCAACTCCTGGGAAATAATTATCGCTTATTCACACCTTCTGACACAGCCGAAAAAATAGCCAATGCCTACAAAGAAGTCTACAAGACAGGCAAACTCTCCAAGCTTATGGCTTATAAGTATATTACCGGTAACGGTACATTGAAGTCTTACGAACAGTCATTCTCTATCATGAGAGACCATCAAAATAAACCGGTCGGTTTTCGAGGGGTTATCCGGGATATCTCCGACAGGGTCCATGCTGAACAGGAAAAAAAGAAGCTCCAGGACCACCTCAAGCATGTGCAGAAAATGCAGGCGATCGGAACGCTCGCCGGTGGCATAGCGCATGACTTCAACAACCTGCTCATGGGAATACAGGGTAATACCTCTCTCATGCTCATGGATATTGATGAAGGGAGCCCCCAATACGAAAGGCTTATCAATATAGAAAAACATATTCAGAGCGGAGCCGAACTAACAGGACAGCTCCTGGGATTTGCCAGAGGGGGAAAATACGAAATAAGGACGACAGACGTTAATGAACTTGTCAGAAAAACCTGCCGTATGTTCGGGCGCACTAAAAAGGAAATCGTAATCGACAAAAACCTGCAAAAAGACATCTGCTCTGTGGAGGCCGATCGGGGTCAGTTAGAGCAGGTACTTCTGAACCTTTATGTCAACGCCTGGCAGGCCATGCCGGGCGGAGGAAGACTTTACATACAGACTGAAAGCCTTATGATTCAGAAGGATGATGTAAGGGGCCATAATTTAAAGCCAGGCCGATATGTAAAGATCCTGGTTGAAGATACAGGAGTAGGCATGGATGAGGCCACTTTGGAAAGAATCTTCGAGCCGTTTTTTACTACCAAGGAAATGGGCCGGGGAACGGGCCTGGGCCTGGCGTCAGCATATGGCATTATCAGAAGTCATGGCGGTATAATCGATGTTGAAAGCGAGGAGGGAGCAGGCGCCAGATTCACAATCTATCTGCCCGCATCCTCAAAGGGGATCCAGGAAAATAGAAAGCCCCGCTATCGGCTGATACAGGGCAGTGAGACAATCCTTCTTGTTGATGACGAGGACATGATACTCTATATAGCGGGAGAAATGCTTGAAAGGATGGGATACACAGTTCTGACTGCAAAAAATGGAAAAAGTGCCATTGAGGTTTACAGGCAGAACGCAGGAAATATAGATCTGGTCATCCTCGATATGGTAATGCCCGGCATGAGTGGAGGTAACACCTATGATAATCTCAAAAGGATCAATCCTGATGTCAAGGTCCTTCTTTCAAGTGGGTACAGCATTGAAGGCCGGGCGGCTGATATATTGAAGCATGGATGCAACGCCTTCATTCAAAAGCCTTCCAAGATGGAGCAACTTTCCATGAGAATCAGGGAAATACTTGACACTAAAGAAAGCAACTGATTGAAAAAAAAGGTCCTCGATCATAGGACATTTGCATATCTACCCCAAACTTTTTTCTTTATGTGCAGGCGTAAAGTCGGCCAACCAAATACTGAGGTTATATATCGGAGAACTTTCCTTTGAAATCGTTAAATTTCCATGGCTATCTTCCAGGAACAGTGGGCAAAATAACAGAAGCCCATGCTCTCTATTATTACAAACACTGGGGTTTTGACCGGTCATTCGAAACGCAAGTAGGCAGTGAACTCTCTGAATTCGTAAATGATTTCCAGGAACACAGGGATGGATTATGGTTAGCTACTATTGGGGACAGTTTTGCAGGATCCGTTGCAATGGACGGTAGAGAAGCTCTTACAAAAGGAGTTCGTTTAAGATGGTTCCTGGTCCTTCCGGAATTTCAAGGACGCGGAACAGGTAAAGCGCTAATGGAACAGGCGCTTGAATTCTCTTTAAACAGGGCGTATACTCAAATTTATCTCTGGACATTCAAAGGCCTGGATGTGGCGCGTTCCATTTATGAACGCCATGGATTTCGCCTGTGCCTCGAACAGCAGGTAAATCAATGGGGGCAACATCTGACGGAGCAGATGTTTACGATGAATATGGAAAGCAGTTAACCAGATTTTTGGCGCCATACACATTTATAACCGAGACTCACATGGAGGGTACTATGAAGATAGTTATGTATGTCATATCCGTCCTGTGGATTGTCGCAGGCGCCTCCCTGGTAATTTATACGGAAAGAGCAAAGGAATTCTTGCCAAAAAATTATTCGTCCGCTAAGGTTAAATCATTAGCATTGATCCCTTTTGCTATCGGTGTAATTCTTGTAATAGGAGCCTTTTCCTCCACCAAGGTCTTCTGGCTTGCCCTGATTTTGGGCTTTCTCGCCATGGCAAAAGGGCTTTACCTGGCCTTCGGGCCCCCCTCACAAATAAAAGTTCTTTGGAATTGGTGGCTCCTCAAGGCTGATGACAGGACCATACGGCTTTTTGGGCTGATCTCACTTGTAATTGGAATCGCCCTTTTATCCCGTCTCAATTAACTTCGACATCCGTAAAGGTCTTCCCATGAAGGGGTTAATAAGCACGATAGGATTCTATACTATTGCGGGACGACGGATTCAGATAAAAACCATAGTGATATTGCCTTAAGACCATGACACAATAAGACGGGGTCTTTTACAGGACTTAAAGGCCTCGTGTTTCAGACCTGTCCATTAAAGAGTATAACCAGGTTCTTTATAATATTAAGAACTTTTCGCGTGATCATTAGACCCATGTTAAAAAAATATGCGATTTTTTTTACCAGTGTATATTTTTGGGTTGAAATCTACCGAAAGTTCTACTATTTATTCTGATACTCTTTATTATCAACTTTACCATTTGCAAGAAAGGAGGAGGGTTCATGAATAAAGGGGATTTAATCAATGAGGTGGCCAAGGTAGTCGGCACGAAGAAAGAGGCCCAAGAAGCTGTGGACTGCGTCTTTTCAACAATAACCAAAGCGTTGAAAAAAAAGGACACAGTCACACTGATCGGGTTCGGAACCTTCAAAGTTGAAAAAAGGAAAGCCAGGAAAGGAAGGAACCCTCAGACTGGGGAGGAGATCAAGATAAAGGCAAAAAAGGTCCCCAAATTCGTACCTGGCAAGGCATTAAAAGACGCCGTCTAGTGCCAGGATTCAAGTCGCAAATGATTTAATAAAGCCCTCAGCGGGAAAAGATATCCCCGTTGAGGGCCATTCCTATTGCAGGCATTACCTTGCCTGGCAACGATGCCTGGTTGGATCGTATACGGGTCAGACGTTTCAAAAAGAGTCTGCAATGTCTCCCTGTTCCTGAAAGTGCAGTTCACCTGATCTACTTTTACATTCTACCTAAAAAGGCCGAAGTAAAAATTCCTTCGACAGGAAATATTTTTGTTTAAAAAAAGCAAAAGTTCTTTATTGCGATTCTAATCTCACGGCATATTATCAAACAGAAGATCCTTTTTACAAAATCCCCGGTAATGTCCGGGTTTATCATTGAAAGCGAATAACGCCCGCTGTCAACTCAAAAAGGCTCTCTACCAATATCCAATCTCCTTATTTTTTTATCCTGACTTAAAGGGTTATGCCTGCTGAGGTCCGTTTCTCTGTTGAACAATAGATCCTCTGGCCTGGCTAATTTTTTTTATGCTTCAACTCAACAGCTGAACGAACAGGCGTAAAAAACAAAGAACTGGTGATTACCAGGATTAAACAGCACACGGATAGGACTCTTTCGCAGCTCTAACATAAAAACAAATTCAGGTATGAATTCTGAAAATTTATTAGTCCTTATTTGTATTGACTTTTAAAAAGGCAACAAGGTAAAATTCGAGCACTAACTTTTCAATACTGTGGCCTTATTGAAGGGCCTGTGCAAACGACAAGACTCCATGCACCCAAAAACAAAAGTATATATTATACTATCGCTGTTTTTCGGCATTTTGGTATCAAGTCTCCTGTTTCTATCCATTTTTCCTTATTCCGACCTGGCTCGCATAACAGGCATTTTTGAACATACCCAGATAAATTGCATATTCCTTGTGATTTGTTCTCTGGCGGCAGCATTGGCCCTGACACAAATTATAGACCTCTGCTGCTGGAAATTCCTGGAAATTAGATGGCGCAGATCAAAGCTGGGAGATATTCTTGTCCAAGAAGGATACATAACAAAGGAAGAACTAAAGGAGGCCCTGTCAGAGCAGGGAACGAAAATAGGAGAAATACTGGTTAACGGCGGACTGATTACGGCTGATCAATTAGACCAGGCACTTGACCGCCAGAAAAAATCCCCGAAGAGATTAGGTGAAATACTTACTGAGTTTGAACTTCTCACAGATGAAGATATCCAGTGGGCCCTTGAAAAAAGAAACCAGAAACTGGGAGAAATATTACTTAAAAAGGGTCTTATCACTGATTATGATCTGAACTCTTCCCTATCCCTGCAGTGCTACGGCCCCAGGTTGATAAAGAAGACCTGATTCATTATATACATAAAAAAGCCAAAAACCGCTCTTCAGGTTTTCAGGATTGCCTGCTCTAGCAACCCAGCTGAAAGGCATTACATAAAATTACTTAGTATAGCCAGAGGACTTATGACAGATCCCCCTATTCTAGAGGCCTTCTCTGATTATATCTGATGCCGTTGCTATTTCACTGCCGGGCGTCTTAAATGAATAACACCGATGCGAAACTCAACAATGTCGGGATGTGGAAGGGAAAATATATTCCGTTATTTGACATGAGTTTGCGATAGTAAAAATGTAAAACTGTACTGGAGGGTTTGATAATGCAGGCAAAAAAATCCACCCCTGGGAAACCATCGGATGGTAAAATGGACAAAGAAAAAATCAACAAAGTTATTGCTGAAACACGCCGCGCCCAGGCTGAGCGAGAAAAGACTTACAGGGAGAGATCACTAAAGATACACCCCTGGGTGTGTGCCCGTTGCGGGCGTGAGTTCACAAGCAGAAATCTGCATCTGCTTACGGTGCATCATAAAGATCATGACCATGACAATAACCCCGCTGACGGCAGCAACTGGGAGAACCTATGCATATATTGTCATGAAAATGAGCACCGGCGTTATCTTGACCATCTGGAAAGCAGCGGCCTGGAGGTACCGGAAGAACCAAAAGGCGGACTCACCCACAATCCCTTTGCTGCTCTAAAGGGAATGATGAAGGACAAAGAAGATTGAGCAGATATTGACGATTTAAACGCTTATCTCCTTTTATTGTAAGGCTTAAAAAAATGAACTCACCCCTTATAGGCAGACAGAAACTCGATGAACTCTACACATTTTATGATTCCCGGGAATGGGTTCATCCTGACCCCCTGGAATTCCTCTATGCATACCAGGACCTGTCTGACCGCGAGATTGCGGCCCTGATAGCCTCTTCTCTAGCATATGGAAGGGTAGGACAGATTTTAAAAAGTGTATCCTCCGTTTTAGAAAAACTGGGCCCTTCCCCCCGCAAATTTCTGGAAAGAGCCACACCAGAATTTATGGACTTACTCTTTAGCGACTTCAGGCACCGGTTCACAACAGGGAAAGATCTTGCAGGGATGCTGATCGGCGCTAAGTCCGTAGTGAAAAAGTACGGCTCCCTCTATGCATGTTTTCTCTCAGGGCTGAATAAAAGCGATGAGACTGTTTTCCCGGCACTTTCCTGTTTTGTAAAAGCCCTTTCCGGACATAGTTGCGAAAGCGTCAACAGTCTAATGCCCTCGCCCGAAAGAGGAAGTGCCTGCAAGAGGTGGAACCTGTTTTTGCGATGGATGGTAAGAGAAGACAACGTGGATCCGGGGGGATGGAGCAAGGTAAGCCCTGCCACACTTATAATACCCCTGGATACCCATATGCACCGGATATGCCTGGGTCTGGGACTGACAGAGAGAAAAAATACAGGAATAAGGACTGCACTTGAAATCACACGGGCCTTCCGTGAAATTGATCCGCATGACCCTGTCCGGTACGATTTTGCCCTAACCCGCCTGGGAATCAGGAAGGACGCAGACCCTGAAACCTTTATGAGAGGGGAGTGGAAAGCGAGCCACACAAAGAAGAAGCTGTAAAGAGTTTAAAGTGGATATTATTTCTGATAATCGGCTGATCCCGGTAATTAAAACAGAGCTGACAAATTCCTTGCATATATTCCATGCTGTTTTTACAATAGCGGTAATCGAAACTGATCTCTCAAACCATCCCCATAAAGACACAAGGAGGCCTTAAAATGTCTGAGTTGATCCTGTGGAAAAATCAGGAGATCAGTAAATTGAAGAGAGATATAGACCGTCTCTTTGATCGGTTCTGGTCTGATTTTGGAGTGCGAGGCCTTTGTCTCGAATTTTCCAAAGGCATTGAAACACATATTTCCGAAACCGAACATAGCCTTGTTATCAGAATGCTCCTTCCTGGAATCGATCCTGAAGCCCTGGATATATCTGTCACAGGTGACACTGTATTTATAAGCGGTGAAAAAAAGAAGAGAGACACAGAATCAGCGTCATACTACCGCAAGGTTGAGAGGATGTTCGGTTCCTTTTCACGTACCATAAAACTGCCCTGCAAGGTAAAAGTGGACAAAATTGAAGCCACGTACAAGGACGGAATACTGAGTGTGTTTATGCCAAAGAAGGAACCGGAAGAGTCACGTGAAACAAAAATCGAGATAAGATAGGTTTGCTTTCCATGTAGTGCCCTTACAGGGGATATGGCCAGGCTGCGGCTGTTGCCTCGGCAGAGATCACGCTATGAAATCCTTTGAATAAATTGCGAAGATGAATATGCATACATCGAGGAGATTCAAATATGCCCAAGAAAAAATCGTACCCTGAAGTTCCTGTTGAAAGCCTGAGGTGGAGATTAGATCCTAAAAAATTCTCCTTCAAAACAACCGAATCCCTTGAACCCCTTACCGAAATCGTCGGGCAGAAAAGAGGGGTGGAAGCATTTAAATTTGGAATGGGCATGTATAAACAGGGTTACAATATAATCGTAACCGGTACGCCGGGCACAGGCAGGATGGCTACAGTCAAAAAGCTGCTTAAGAAGATATCCGAAGAAACCCGTGCGCCGGATGATCTATGTTATGTGAATAACTTTAAGGATCCTGAATCGCCCATTTTATTGCGGTTTAAATGCGGTACCGGAAGTTCATTCAAAAAAGATATCAGCGATCTTGTCGAAACGCTGAAGCGTGAGATACCCCAGCTTTTCGAAAGGCAGGAGTATGTGAACATGAAAAAAGAAATCATGGAGACATACGAGTCGAAGGGTAAGGGTTTTTTTAAGGAACTTGAAAAGAAAGTAAACGAAGAAGGTTTTGCCCTGGTGGATATGCAGGTGGGGCAGGTTAAAAGGCCTGAAGTTATGCCTCTGGTTGACGGCAATCCTGTGCATATAGATCAAATCGAAGCAATGGTGGAAAAAGGAAGGTTTCCCAGAGAAGAATTCGAGACTTTGAAGAAAAAACATTCGGCCCTGAGGGAACAGATTGACCAGATATTCCTTGAACTCAGGGACCTTCAGAAAGAGATACAGGAAAAGATAGAAAAGGCCGATAACCGCATGTTCAAGGAAAGCGCCTCCGCCCAATCCGCCCCTTTGCTGAACAAATATAAGAATGCGGACGTTAAGAAATATATTGATGATATGCTCGAAGACATGGCTGAAAACCTCCAGATCTTCAGGCCCCAGGTCACCGGGCAGATGCAGGCTTTCGCCTCCCTGATGCCCGAAGTGGACAACTTCCAGCCTTATCGGGTCAACTTGATTGTTGATAATAGCGAAAGAAAGGGGCCGCCTGTTATTATTGAAGATTATCCCAATTACAAAAACATATTCGGGAGCATAGAGAGAGTCGTGGATCGCTCAGGTATCTGGCGGAGTGATTTCAGCAAGATAAGAGCTGGTTCACTAGTGCGCGCTCTTGGCGGCTATCTGGTGATAAATCTGATGGATGCAATTGTAGAACCGGGTGTGTGGCGGGACCTCAAAAGGGCATTAAAAAGTAAAAAGCTCGAAATACAAACCTATGATCCCTTTTACCTGTTTACTACAAGCGGGCTCAAACCTGAGCCTATTGATCTGGATGTCAAGGTCGTGGTTATTGCTGATGATTATCTCTATCATATTCTCCTTCATTACGATGATGATATCAGGAAAATATTTAAGGTCAGGGCTGATTTCGATACCTCCATGGATAAAAATGAAGAAACCATTCAGCAGATAGCACGGTTCATAAAGCTGCAGACAGATGAAGAAAAGACAAAACCCTTTGACCGGACAGCCGTGGCGGGCCTTGTGGAATACGCAGTCCGTATGGCGGGGAGACAGGAAAAAATATCAACCAGCTTCCCCGATCTCACCGATCTGATAAGAGAGGCGGATTTCGCGGCGAGCCGGGAAAATGCATCTGTTGTAAAGGAAAAACATGTTGATAAGGCGATAGAAGATCGAATTTACCGCTCCAATATGATCGAGGAGCACATAAGCGAAATGATAGAACGTGGTTCCCTCATGATAGATGTTGAAGGAGAGACAGTCGGCCAGGTCAACGGGCTTTCGGTGTATTCCCTTGGAGATTACATGTTCGGCAAGCCGTCCCGCATAGCAGCCTCCACCTCCATGGGTCGTGCCGGTATTATAAATATTGAAAGGGAATCGGACATGTCCGGGAATACTCACAACAAAGGCGTGCTTATACTCGGGGGCTACCTGCGGAAAAAATACGCACAGGACAAGCCCCTGACAATGAGCGCAAGCATAGCATTCGAGCAGTCTTACGCCGGTGTAGACGGTGACAGCGCTTCTTCAACTGAGATCTATGCTCTTCTGTCCAGCCTTTCGGGCCTGCCTATCAAACAGGGCATCGCGGTAACAGGCTCCTTAAACCAGAAAGGCGAAATCCAGGCCATCGGCGGAGTAAATCAGAAAATAGAAGGGTTCTATGACTGCTGCCGGGCCAAAGGATTGACAAAAGATCAGGGAGTAATAATCCCGGAAAGTAATATCAAGGACCTCATGCTCAGAAAGGATGTCGTTGATGCGGTGGAGAAAGGCCTTTTTCATGTTTATCCTGTAAAAACAGCGGATCAAGGGATGGAAATTCTCACGGGAAAAAATGCAGGAGACAGAAACGCAAGCGGTACATACCAAAAGGGCACAATAAACTCTCTTGTAGACCAGAGATTGAAAAACCTTGCTGAAGGACTCAAAAACTTCGGTGAAAAACCTGAAGAGGGTCAAAAAAAGAGCGGGAAGAAAGGCGGGGCACGAAAAAAGTAGATCCATGAACATAAAAGAATTGTCATTATTAATGCCCGTTGAGGAAAAAATCGCCTGGGCTCAGAGCTGTTATAATGAAATTGCAGACAGCATCAAAAAAGACAAACAAACAGCCGGGCTCCTGGTGAGACTGGAAAAGGCTATTTCCGAATCCAGTAAGAAAAGGGCCGCTGCGGGCATTGTTGAGATATGCAGAAAATGCGAAGATATTGAAGGAGGATCCTGTTGCGGAGCGGGGATTGAAAACAGATACGACGGAAGGCTCCTGCTAATAAACCTGTTGCTCGGTGTAACTCTGCCCCATCAGCGGCGTGATCCTGAAAGCTGTTTTTTTCTGGGAAGGTCAGGATGTGTTCTTCACGCCCGTCATGTCATCTGTATTAATTATTTTTGCCGGAAAATTACCGATAAAATAGATCCAGTCAGGCTTGCCTCCCTGAGAGAAAAAGAGGGTGAGGAAGTGGAAGCCCTTTTTCTGCTGAATGAAAGAATAATAACAATCCTTTCCAGTTATAAAAAAGCCACGCACAAAAATATAAAAACAGATAATTCACCGATACGTAAGAAAACTGATTTTAGAAACGCCCTTGAGAGGGTAGCCATGTTCTACGACAGAAGAAAGACAGGCGATGTGGGCCCTCTGGGCTTCAGACGCCCAACGGATATGGAAGTTCTTCTGGACTGTACAGATCGCCTCCTGAGCGAAAGGATAGTGGTTCCATCCGAGACCCGGTTCCTGGATCTGGGATGCGCCGATGGCAGGGTAAACGTATTTTTCAGCTACCTGGTAAGAATCTCTGCCGGTATAGAAATAGACGAATGGACACTTCAAGAATATGCTCCGCTGAAATCAGGGCTGGAAAAATCACTTAAAAAGGATGGTCTTGAGCTGCCGCCTGATAATATTTTCCTCTTTAACGGGGACGCTCTGGATGAAAAAATCCACGAAAAAATAAAGGCTAGCACAGGGCTGGCTTTTGAAGATTTTAATCTGTTCTATACATACCTGGTAATGCACAGAGAGTTCGCCTCACTCATCCGTCAAAAGGCCAGAAGTGGTTCCGTTTATATGGTCTACGGGCTGGATAATATCATACCCAGGTATAAAGGATTTCGCCTCTTGAAGCATCTCAGTCCCATGCAGGGAATACTGGCCCTTTATCAAAAAAAATAGAAGTCCCGGTATAGGGGCCCTGCATAAGCCTTTAAACCTCCTGCCTGCAGCCTGATCTTTCTTTTACGCGACGAGCCCCTGGCACAGCCAGACTTAAATAACGGTCTTTCTCGTTGAATACAAGCTTTTTATCCACCATCATTCGAAGGAAAGGAACTATTTTTTCCTCTCCCAGCCCGGGAAACCGGGAAATTATGGAGGCAAGATCCTTCTGGGTCTCACAGAAAAGGTATATTTCTCTTGAAATACCGGTCAGTCTGTGGGTCATGTTCCGGTTACCCCTGAGGCGTTCACGGATAATGATGAAATCGCCGGCATCCTGGTAAGAAATAATAGGCTCACAAGCCCTGTTGTCAAAAGACCCGTCTTTAGGAGAATGGAGTTCTTTATAAGTTTTTCTCCACTCTTCCAGTTTTTCCCTCACAGGCCTCCAAAGCCGGTGCTGTTCCCTTACACCACCCTCATATCCCTGCAGCATTAGTTTTATATTCCTAAGCACCTCTTTGGGAAAGAGATGGCTGTAATAAGGATGATTTTTCAAACGAGTTATACCGTAAGCCTTAGGATTATGCCACACAATGCTGCCATACCCGAGCCAGAAATCGATGCCTTTAAGAGGTCGAAAAGGAAAAGCGAATTCAAGAACGGAAAGGGTTTCTTTTACATCTTCAGCATCACTTGAAGGAAACGACATTATTAAATTAGCCTCTAAATCCGGCAGCAGAGGTGTTTCGCAGTGCTTCATGATCTCCATGTTGTCCATGGCGGTTGTTCCCTTGTTTATCTTTTTAAGAAGAGAAGTGCTCAAAGCTTCTACCCCAACCTGGACGGTTTTGACTCCGGCCTTCCCCATCGCCTCCAGAACCCGGTGATGGGTGTTTGCTCTGATTTCGCAAAACATCTCCAGATCCTTTTCCAGCATTGCGATATGCTCAAAGAGCTGACCCAGATGCGCTGCTGGCAAAAGATTATCCATGAAAGAGATGGAAAGGGTGCGGTGTCTATTTATAAGCTCTGTAATTTCATGGATAATTCTATCCCTGCTTTTTGCCCGATAGCCCTGCCACTGCAAGTTAAGGTTGCAAAAAGCACACCCTGAACCGGAGTCTATATTCGAAGATTTCCGCCACCAGCATCCTCTTGATATCTCCATCGGGATTCTGGGCATAAAGGTCATTTCAGGTCCCAGGACTCCAAGATGTTTAAAATAGTCGTCATACATCGGGACAGGAAGGTCATCAATATTCCTGACCTGGTTCACACTCTTTTCCGAGCTGAGGGTATTCGCCGTGATTAACCCGGGCACCTCTATCTCTTCAGGCATCATCTTATCGTGAACGAGGGCCTCGATAAGACCGACCAGAGGCAGTTCACCTTCTCCCCGAATTATAAAATCTATCTCAGAAAAAAACCGCTGCAGGCCTGGCCCCAAATCCCCGGCACAGGCGGTGCCTCCTAACAGTATTTTCAGATCCGGGACCTTTTCCTTTATCTTGCGGACAAAATATAGAGTGCTCGTCAACTGCCCGAAACAGATGGAAAACCCCGCGAGAAAATATCTGTCCAATCCACGCGATCGATTATCCGCTCGGAAAGATAGTCTAACTTCGAGCACATATCCTCTAAAAACCCTTTGCTGCGCCACCCGGCGACACCAATTTTTCTGTTCCAGAATTCTGCTACTTTGTGAAAGCGTTCCGGATAAAGCAGCGCGGCAAAAGGGGCCTCCGACAGCCAGGTCCTTTCCGATATCGGGCCGTAGAGATCGTAACCCAGACCTGCGGCAATGCTGAGGTAAAAGTGATGGGCGTCTACTCCAATGTCGGGCATTCTATGCCTGACAAATGCCTTAAGCGCTCCAAGCTGGATAGAAGGCCGGTTAAAAAGCGGCCAGGGTGTGGAAACCAAAGCGAGACGGTTCATTATATCTCTCGGTCAATGAAGGAGGTAACTATTGGGGGTGACCAAATTTGGAAAACTTATGCTATTTTATGAAAAGGCTTAACCGCAAAAAGCCCTCTCTTTTCAAACACACATTCAATATATTGCTACAAAAAAACAAAAGACCGTGAAACGGTCCCTTGTCCAGGATGTAAAGACTAAAATTGCTTAGTTCAATGGGCGCTCTCCATACCCAGATCAAATGCCCTTATATTGGATTCAACAAAGCCCTTCTTCGTAGAGGAGGAAATAGCATTTTTTACAGCTTCCGAACTCACCGGAACGCTCCCTGAGCCGATAAGGGCACCCAGCATAACCATGTTCAGGGAAAGCGGGTTGCCAGCCTTTTCTGCCAGGGCATTGCCGTCAAAAGATATAACCTTCCCGGCCCTGGCCCGGATAAAACCGATGATCTCATCAACCGGAGGGTACTTTCCCTGGCCGACGGATACAGTGAACGGGGGAAGAGGACGGGTATTTGTAATTACCAGTGTCTCACTGTTGCATTTATTAAGGGCACGCAGGGTCTCCAGTGGCTCAAACCCTATCAATACATCGCTCTCCCCCTGGGAGACGATGGGGCTTGTAACATCTCCCATCAGTACTGCAGACTCGACTATCCCACCTCTCTGGGCCATACCGTGTATTTCACTCACTACCACCGGCACCCCTGCCGAAAGGGCCGCTTCACCCAAAAGACGGGAAGCAAGAAGATTCCCCTGGCCGCCGACACCTATAAATACTAGCCTCCTGGTTTCCATAATACCCCCAATTAATCCTTCAGCGGTAAAATTGCGTTTTCCGGACAGACCTGGGCACACACGGAACAGCCAATGCACAGATTTTTGTCGATCTCGACAAAGTCATCTTGCAAAAACATGGCCGGGCATCCAAGCTTGTTGATACAATCACGGTGGTTCTTGCATCTGTCACGGTTCACATAAAATGGTCTGGATTTTCTTTCCTTGCCAATGGCCTTTGCAAAAAGGGGACAGAATTCCCTGGATATAACCACCGACACTCCGTCATATTCCATTGCTGCTTTGACCGCTTCCATGGTCTTTCTGATGTTCAAGGGTCTTACCATGTGTATATCCTGAACACCACATCCGCGGACCACCTCCTCAAGAGAAACCCGGGTAAGATCGACACCCAGGGGACCGGTGTCTACGCCAGGATGTGGCTGGTGTCCGGTCATCGCAGTGGTTCCGTTGTCCAGGATTACGAGGGTAAACTTGTGCCGGTTGTGGACCGCATTTACCAGCCCTGTTATACCTGAATGAAAAAATGTGGAATCGCCGATAAAAGAAACCACTTTCTGGTCTGTAGCCCTTGAAAATCCACATGAAGAACTCACAGAAGACCCCATGCAGATGAGATAGTCAGCCATAGAAAGAGGAGGCAGCAGTCCAAGGGTATAGCAGCCTATATCAGAGGGGTGAATCGCATCAGGCCCATAAACCTCTTTCACCGCGTAATAGGTGGCGCGATGGGGACAACCTGCGCAGAGGTTAGGCGGCCTGGCCGGCAGTTCCGGCAGGCCGGAAAGATCGAGAGGCTCAGGAGCTTTATAATCCACCCCGAAAAATTCAGCTACCGCCTTCCTGACCATCCCCGGGTCGTATTCAAAAAGACGGGACAGGCCCGCCACACCCTTGCCCCTTACAGGCAGGGTAAGCTCATTTTCCTGGGCAATGGCCTTAAGTTCGCTCTCCATGACCGGTTCCAGTTCCTCAACCACAAGTACCTTATCCAACTGTTTTAGGAAGCGGGCGCAGAGAGATGTTGGCAGGGGCCAGGAAAAACCCAGCTTGAGGACACTTACCCTGTCTGTTATTCCCAGATCTGAGACAGCGTCCATTACGTAGTTGTAACTGACCCCGTTTGCGGCTATTCCCCATTTGCCGCTTCCGATAATCCTGTTTTCTGGCCAGGACTCAGATCTTGCCAGGGTATCGTCATATTTTTCCAGGAGCAACTGATGCAGCCTGCGGGATACCGCCGGAACTGCTACCAGATGAAACGGATCTTTTTGAAATTTACCCTTTGTAATGGGCGCCCTCAATTCTCCGAGCCTCACACTGCCCCTTATGTGATTCAGTCTCGTGGTTGTCCTCAAGATCACCGGCAGTTTAAGATCCTCGGACAGATCAAAGGCAGCAATGGTAATATCCTTCATCTCCTGGGTATTGGTGGGCTCCAGGATAGGCAGATTCGAAATTCTCGCAAAAAAGCGGTTGTCCTGTTCGTTCTGGCTCGAAAACAGTGAGGGGTCGTCTGCATTAACAATCACCATTCCGGCCTTTACTCCTGAATATGCCAATGTCATCAAGGGATCCGCGGCCACGTTGAGGCCGACATGCTTCATGGTCACCATAGTCCTGACACCGGATACTGCTGCACCGGCGCCCACTTCAAGGGCAACCTTTTCATTGGTTGAGTATTCAAAGTAAAGATCGCTCTCCTGGCTTATTTTGAAAAACTGTTCCGGAATTTCGGAAGAGGGCGTGCCCGGATAACAGGTAGCAAATGCCACACCTGCCTCAAGCGCGCCCCGTACGATGGCCTCGTTACCCAGTAAAAGCATCTCCTTGCCCGGACTGTCAGTCAACAATTTGTGCATTTTTCCCCTCAATCATTTTGTTTTGGGTTTTTGCGCCGATCTGTATATAAGGCCTTCTCCCTCTCAGGAATACTTCTCTCTGAGCTTCGGTTTTTCGATCTTTCCAGTCGGATTCCTTGGGACTTCCCCAAAAAAGATTTTTCTGGGCCTCTTATAGCGTGGAAGTTTCTCACAAAAACCAAGGCATTCATCTTCGGTCATTTCCTGCCCTGGCTTGACGGAAATAACTGCGCTTACAATCTCACCCATTCGTTCATCAGGAATACCGATCACTGCGGCATCCCTTATCTTCGCATTTTCCAGTAAAAACTCTTCTATTTCCACCGGAAAAATGTTCTCACCCCCGGATATAATAAGG
Organism: uncultured Desulfobacteraceae bacterium; assembly: GCA_964627015.1. Lineage (GTDB taxonomy): Bacteria > Desulfobacterota > DSM-4660 > Desulfatiglandales > Desulfatiglandaceae > CAZVGY01. The sequence goes on along the minus strand of CAZVGY010000040.1, from coordinate 8,561 downwards.
TCCTTTTTGCGATCAACCAGCCATATAAACCCGTCTTCATCCATCCTGGCCATATCTCCGGTAAGGAGCCATCCGTCTATAATTGTATTTGTCGTGGCCTCGGGGTTTTTGTAGTATTCCTTCATGATCCCGGGCCCTTTGATCATCAATTCCCCTACTTCACCGGCAGTGATTTCTTTAAGATCCATGTCAACTATCTTACAGGACCACCCGTAGCCAGGTACGCCTATAGCCCCTACTTTATGAATGTTTTCCAGGCCGAGATGCACACAGCCGGGGCCCGTGCTTTCGCTCAGCCCGTAATTGGTGTCATACTCGTGATGGGGAAAGACTTTTTTCCAATTCCTCACCAGGCTGGGAGGTACGGGCTGAGCCCCGATATGCATCAGACGCCACTGATCAAGTTCATAATCCGCAAGGTCAACATCCTTGTTTTCTATGGCAACCAGGATATCCTGGGCCCAGGGTACAAGCAACCATACTATAGTGGCCTTTTCTTCAGAAACCGCCTCAAGAATCCACTGTGGTTTGATCCCCTTTAGAATAACCGCCTTGGCCCCCACTATGAAATTCCCGAACCAATGCATCTTGGCACCGGTATGGTATAAGGGCGGAATACAGAGAAAATTGTCATCATGTGTCTGCTTGTGGTGATTATTCTCAATTACACAGGCAAATTCCAGGTTCCTGTGTGTCAAAAGGATCGGCTTCGGCTTTCCTGTAGTGCCGGAAGTGAAATAAAGTCCGGCCTCATCTTGTGGACTGAGTTGGACATCCGGCTTTTCAGCCAATCCGTGCCTCCTAAGATCCTCAAATAGTAATGCGTAATCAGGTTTTAGTTCTCCAGGACCTACAAAATAGTACTCGTTTATGGTTATCAGGTCTTTCCTTATAGACTCTACTCGCTCCAGAAATTCCTCGCCGAAGATCATGGCCTTTGCCTCTGCGATCTGTGCGCAGTAAAGTATATCAGAAGAAGTAAATCGAAAATTGAGAGGAACCGCCCAGGCCCCCGCCCTCAGGATACCAAAATAGGCAGGCAGCCATTCCAGACAATTGACCATGAGGTGGATTACTTTATCACCTTTTTTGACTCCACCGGCAATCAGGGCATTGGCAAACCTGTTGGCCAAATCGTCGAATTCTTTCCAGGTTATGCTGACCCTCTTTCCTTTGGCTGGCTCCCTCTCTATAAGGGCGGTTTCGTCCCCGTACATGTCGGCGTTTCTGGCCAAAATATCGGTTACAATCATGCATGAACTCCTGAGCTTGAGCTACATTCCAGCTAAAATGTGACGGTAAGAAATATGACTCGGACTGTCAACAAAAATTAAGACCAAACAAGCCTCGGCTGTTGAGATGGCTCGTTTTTTGCCCTCACCGCCATACGGGGTAAAGACTTCTCTTAACCCAAAATCCTGACCTAAAAGACCTCAAAACTGGCTAAAAGTCATTTTTCTGAAAGCTGTAACGGCCTGGAGCCAATAATTGTTTTTTAGAGGCGGGCCTGGGCCATGGGAAGGAATGGGGAATCTCTGTATGATTCTATGAAATCCTTGAGAATGGCTTTTTCTTGTTCCATGCGGTTGTCTAGCCGGTAAAGTCTGGCGAGACTCAGCATAGCTGACTCTCTGAACGGGTTATCACGTTCATTCAGAACCGGTTCCAGAATTTCTATTGCTGTCTTTATTTTTCCCCGGGCCTCATAGCAGGCCGCCAGTGCCACGCTGGTAAGGGACTTATACCGGGAATCCCAGGAGAATTTTTTTAGGAATTTACCGTACAAATCTTCGGCTTCATCATAATTTCCATTAACAAATTCCGCGTGAGCTATCTGGGGAAGAGCAAGTTCCGCAGCCTTTGACATGCCATGTTCTTCTATGACCCTCCTGAACAGCTCTTCTGATTCTTTTAATTCTTCAGAATCGGGAAACAGTTTTCCCTCCTCTGCCAGATTATAATAAGCAAGGTTATAAGCTTCCTGCCCCTTGTTGTTTACGGAACCGATATACATAGTCACGCCAATATATACGGCGATTATAACTGCCACCGCAGCTCCCGCATACTTGAGTTCACGAATATGAGAACTCAGATACCTGGCAACTCTGGCGGAAATAGTAAGAAATTCATCCGGGCTTTTAAGGAGCTCTTTTCTGCTTAATTTTCTCTTTGCCATCCTTCCTCTTCCTATGAACAGTATTAAGGAGCTGCTTGCAAGAAATACTGGTTAACAGAAGCCATTATTTCAGTCAAGGTAAAAAGATACCTTGTATTTTCACATACAAACTCTAATAATGCCCGTGGTCGGCAGACCAAAGCATTACGCTCAGAAATTTACTGAATATTGCCCGGGGGGACTCTCAGCCCTTATCAGCATACTCATTTTCAGGAGACTCCGCAGGTGTCATACCTAGACAGGTTTCTGGATTTTCTCAATTCGCTACCCGATTGCCTGATATATTTTCTGTTAGGTCTCTCTGCTTTTATTGAAAATATTTTTCCTCCAATTCCAGGGGACACCGTTACCGCGTTCGGTGCTTTTCTGGTAGGTACAAAAAAGCTTAGCTTCCTATGGGTCTATACTGCCACAACGGTAGGCAGTCTTCTGGGATTCATGACCCTTTTCCAGATGGGGACTCTTCTGGGAAGGCGCTTTTTCATTGAAAGGGATTATCTGTTTTTTAAGGCAAAAGACATAATTAAGGCAGAAAACTGGTTCAGGAAATATGGCTACCTGCTGATCCTGCTGAACAGGTTTTTTCCCGGTATACGCTCTGCCATATCCATATCCGGCGGAATATCAGGCTTAAATCCACTCAAATCCGCTTTTCTGGCGCTTTTAAGCTGTGGTGTTTGGAACCTGATCTGGATATTTCTGGGCTATACGCTTGGGAATAACTGGGAAAAAGTACGGGACAGGCTCGGCCATATCATGGCCAGGTATAACCTCGCGGTCCTGATTTTTATAGGGCTTGTAATCCTCGTTTTCCTGGCCAGGAAGCTCCTGAAAAAGAGGTAATATCCCATTGTTAATCATCCTTTCCTGTCTCATTTCTCACCCAGTCGAGGAAAGGTTTGTACCCGTCCAGAATCGGCAGGCTCACGACACATGGGACCTCATAGCTGTGGAGTGATTTTACCCTGGCTATCAATTCAGGGACCAGCTCTTCACGGGTCTTGGCAATAATAATGACCTCTTTTTCATCCCTGACGGTTCCCTCCCACCAGAACATCGAATTCACATTATCTATGATGTTCACGCATGCCACCAGTCTTTCCCTGACCAGCGCTTTTCCAATAGACCTTGCCTCGTCGATATTTCCCGCAGTTATATAGATAAAATTCACACTCATTAATCCTCACCTCTCAGTCTATTTCTCGCTGCCTCCGCTTAATGAGCAAAAGAAGAATTCCGCGTCCGGCTGGAAAACAGACAATGAAATTAACAGAATAAAACCTGTGCCTGTTTAAATTCCAAAGGTATTTGTTCGCCATCAGGGGATAAAATATTTGATATTCAACCATAATTATGATAAGCAGAGCGCGCAGAAAGAATATGAATCAGGTCACAACCTATCATTTTTTTATACTAGGCGCCAAACTTTTGAGCAAAGGAGAGTGAAAAATGTCAGCTAAACTCATCAAAGGAACGGAAATCCGGGAAGAGATACTCAATGAAATCGAAGAAGAAGTGAAAAAGATCAAGGAGAAGTATGGCAAGGTACCGGGACTTGTAACAATACTGGTTGGCGAAAACCCTGCCTCTATATCCTATGTTACCCTGAAAATCCAGACAGCAAACCGCCTTGGATTCAAGGAGATTCAGGATAACCAGCCCGAAACTATTTCCGAGGAAGATCTGCTTGCCCTTATAGATAAATACAACAAGGACGACTCCATCCATGGCATCCTGGTCCAGCTTCCCCTGCCCAAGCATATCGATGAGAAAAAGGTGTTGAACGCCATCGATCCTGACAAGGATGTGGATGGATTCCATCCTGTAAACGTCGGCAGGTTAATGATCGGCGGGTCTGAGGTCAAGTTCCCTCCCTGTACCCCGGCGGGAATCCAGGAAATGATTGTCCGCTCCGGACAGGAGACCAGCGGTGCAGAGGTAGTGGTTGTGGGTCGTTCCAATATCGTAGGGAAACCGATCGCCAACATGATGCTCCAGAAAGGGCCGGGCGCCAATTCAACCGTAACCGTAGTCCACACCAGGACAAAGGACCTGGCTTCTCACTGTAAAAGGGCTGACATACTTATTGTTGCAGCTGGCGTGCCCGGTCTGGTCAAGCCCGAATGGATAAAACCGGGCGCATGTGTCATTGACGTTGGCGTAAACCGTGTGGGAGAAAAAGTCAGCGAAAAAACCGGTAAAAAGGTCGCCATACTCAAGGGTGACGTCGATTTTGACGCGGCCAAGGAAATCGCCGGTTCCATCACCCCGGTTCCAGGCGGCGTGGGCCCCATGACCATCACCATGCTCATGAAGAACACCCTCAAATCCCTCAAATTCAGCCTGGGAATCGAGTAGTTCAATACATGTATTAATAAAAAGGGGAACAACCTTTAAAAGGCTGTTCCCCTTTTTATGCTATTGAATCCAGAATAGAGGTCCTAAAATTTCTCCCTCAGCGCAACCGGCCATCCGGCTATTATTGAAGTGTATATCAGACCCATTAGTATCATCATACCGTATACTGCGTACCAGGAATGAAACCAGCTCCAGACCAGACCGGAAAATACGAAAGTTGGTACGATCATTACCACCCCTATGGCAATTTTTCTGATAATATCCATGTGAGTCCTCCTGCTACACTCTTTATGTGTCAATATAGATTGTCAACATGTTGAAATGGCGTATAAATATTCATATTGTCGGCGCATTATAAGCAAAAGAGATTCAGGGGTCAAGGGTTTAGAGGAAAGAAAATTGTCTTGATTTTATGCGCTTTAATAGCGTAAACATACTCCATCGCGATAACACATACGGGGCGTGGCGCAGTCTGGAAGCGCACCTGCTTTGGGAGCAGGGTGTCGGAGGTTCAAATCCTCTCGCCCCGACCACTACATCTAATAAAATTAATACATTAGGTCATTATTTTTCTTGCAAATAATGGCCCTTATTTATGAGGCTTTCAGGGTCTCTCAGGCTCAGATTCATTGCCATTAGAGGCTCTTGCAGTTTCTTGCAAATCAAATATTTTTGCCCTCTGCACAATTCTCAAAGATTCCGTTTTAAGGTGTGCATATCTCCGGGTCATTTTAGAGCCTGACCTTCCATTTTCCCTGCTGCTTAAAAAACTAAATTCAGCCGATGCAAAAAAACCATGCGGCTGATTTAGCCGTTCGTCGTGAAAACAAGCTACCTGAATCTCCATTTTAAAGGTTGACATGTGTAACCCATGAGGTTACAACTAATCCATGATTAAATCTTTCAAGCATAAAGGCATAGAAGCATTTTTTTATACCGGAAGCAAAAAAGGTATAATACCTGAACATTCGGGAAGGCTTGAAATAATTCTTGACCGACTAAACGCTGCAAATGAAGTGAAAGACATGAATTATCCCGGTTCAAACCTTCATAAATTAACAGGGGATAAAAAAGGTCAATATGCAGTAAAGATATCAGGGAATTGGAGAATCTTTTTTGAATTCTTGAACGGGGATGCCTATGTTGTCGACTATAATGACTATCATTGATGAGGTAATAACATGAAAAAAATGAAACGTAAACCAACACATCCAGGGAAAATTATTCAAGAAGACTATTTAAGAACATTGTCCATAACAATCACAGAAATGGCATCAACGCTTGGAGTGTCTAGAAAAACATTATCCAAAATCATAAATGAAAAAGGCTCCATAACCCCAGACATGGCCCTTCGCCTAGGGAGAGCTCTTGATACCACACCAGAATTATGGATGAATTTACAGAAAAATTATGATTTATGGCAAGCCGAGCATATGTCAAAAGATTGGCAAAAAGTTAGACCTATTTCTCCAGAGCAACTTCATGTAAATATACAGGAAACAGCAAATAGCTCAATAAACCAGACAGGCTCATAAAAACGCCCTCCTGTCTCCCGGTCATTTTTAGGGCTTTCATGGCTTAAAAACTTCTGGATTCTATCCAACGGTACATCCCTATTGACTGCCTGGATCGCCAGGCTGTGCCTTGTACCCTGATACAGCGTTATATCACCAACCTCTGGCTTTGCTAGGCCTCTCTTTACGGTCTTAATATCCGCTTTCATATGGAATTACCATCCGGATTGGCGTGGAATATACAGAAATATTCCTGGGCATGGAAACACCGCCAAAAAAGAACCCTTTCGGATCTTTTATATTGATTTTGATGATGCCCATAGGTATTTGCTCAAACAGATCTGAACAGCAAATGAAGAGTTGGAATTTGATCTCAAATCGATTTCAAAATTGATTTTGGCCAGAAATGATCGGAGAAAAAATGTTTGACGAGCTTGAAAGAATAAACGCGCGTCCTGAACCGTTTGAGATCTACACAGCAAGTGATTTGTGGACAGATGATCATACATCAAAGCAAATGCTCTCTTTTCACCTGAACGAGGACATCGATGTTGCATCACGTAATGCGTCATTTATCAAACGCTCCGTTGAATGGATAGCTTCTCACTTCAATGTCAAAGCAGGAACGAAGATTGCTGACTTCGGCTGTGGTCCGGGTCTGTATGCGGCGGAGCTGGCAAGAAAGCATGCGGATGTTACAGGGATTGACTTTTCGAAAAGGTCGATTCGGTATGCACGGGAATTCGCAAAGAGGGAAGACTTAACAATACGGTATGAAAATCAGAACTACCTGGAATTCCAAACAGGTGATCGTTTTCATCTTATTCTGATGATCATGTGCGACTTCTGCGCTCTGAGTCCCGCGCAGAGAAGGAATATTCTAGTTAAATTCAGTAAATTACTGGAGAATGGCGGCTCTGTTCTCCTTGACGTGTATTCCATGAATGCCTTTGAACAGCGAGAGGAAAAAGCCATATACGAATACAACCTTCTCAATGGTTTCTGGTCCCCGAATGAATATTACGGTTTTCTGAATACCTTTAAATTCGAGAGGGAAAAGGTAGTCCTCGACAAATACACAATTATTGAACCGGCACGCACACGAACCATTTATAACTGGCTGCAATATTTCAGTCCCGAAGCTCTGGAGGCTGAGTTTGCGGATTGCGGTCTTAAAGTCGATGAGTTTTTTCGAATGTTTCAGGCTCACCATTCCATTCGAATAACAACGAATTTGCAGTCGTCGCCAAGAAAATATCGTAAAATCGATTATGGAACAGTAATTAGTTGAAGTTTGGTTGAATCAGACATGTAACAGGGTTTTGAGGTAGATGATATTTTGACATTTCGTAGGATATCGTAGACAAAATTTTTCCGTTTTATCAAAAAAATGAGTGGAAAAACCACGCGATTGCGTGGTATTATCACGCATTATGAACACGCTGAGTACCATATTATCATCACGGGCGAGGGCCGAGATCTTCAGGCTCCTTTTCGGAGGACTTGAAGAAGAGCTGCATGGTCGGGAAATCCAGCGGCGCTCGGGACTGAATGACAGTACCATCCGCCAGGAACTGAGAAAGCTGGCCGATCTTGCTCTCATAAAAGCCCGCAAAGACAGCAACCGTATCTATTACAGTGCTAATAAAGAAAATCCGCTTTATCCTAATATTAAAAATCTGGTTATCAAAACATCCGGGCTTGTAGATGTTTTGAAGGCATCACTTCAGGATAAAAGAATAGAAATCGCGTTTGTGTTCGGTTCTATTGCTAAAGGGGAAGTAAAGGCGGGGAGCGATGTGGACATTATGGTCATCGGAGAGATTGGACTACGGGGCCTTTCCGGTCTCTTATCAGGAGTATCGGGAAAAATAGGCCGAGAGGTGAATCCCCATGTACTAAGTCGTACAGAGTTTCGTAAACGTATACAAGATAAAGAACATTTCTTGTCCAGTGTTCTTAAATCCCCAAAGCTTTTTATTATAGGAAATGAACATGACCTTGGCGCAGTGGGCCGATAACGGCTGGCTCAAAACCCATCGAACAAGCCGTGAAGAGATTGGAAATCTGCTTTCCATTGTTGTGAGGCACCTCAAGGATGCAGAGTCGGGTATATCAGCGGACTGGCGTTTTGGCATCGCCTATAATGCGGCAATGAAACTCTGCACAATCTTACTGTATACACGGGGATATCGGCCTCTACATGGCTCACACCATTATCGGACAATCATGGCACTTCCCCTTATTTTAGGGTAAGAGAGAAAACAGGATGCCGAGTACCTGAATGCATGCCGCATCAAACGGAATACGGCAGAATATGATTATGCCGGCGCTGCCACCGATGTGGATGCAGATGAATTGTTAGCTTTTTCAAAAGAAGTTAAGGACGATGTCGAAAAATGGCTTGAACGAAAGCACCAGGACTTGGCATGAAATACGATGATATATACACATATACTGTATTAGTCAAGGACTTCCCGGACAGTCAGTTCCTCTCCGGAGTTGATGTTTAA
>CAZVGY010000039.1:0-29381 GCA_964627015.1 uncultured Desulfobacteraceae bacterium | reverse complement strand
GGGGCACGGGGGTAAGAGCCTTCTCCCCCCTTATTCCCTCAAATATATTGCGGTTGTATTTACGCTCATCCGGGGCTATAAAAACCAGGGAGCTTGTTTGAGGCTCAGTCGGGAGGAAACAGTTGATGAGAAAAATTAGAATCGCGTTGATTGCAGGCGGGTGGTCGGGAGAGAGGGATGTCTCGCTCAGGAGTGGGAAAACGGTTTCCGAGGCCCTGGACCGGAATAAATACGAAGTTGTTAGTTACGATCCGCGGGACGACCTGTCTGTTATAGTAGCGTCCAGGGAGGAGATAGACCTGGCTTTTGTTCTTATGCACGGAAAATATGGGGAGGACGGGTGTATACAGGGCCTGCTGGAGATGCTCGGTGTCAGGTTTGTCGGCTCCGGAGTTTTATCCAGTGCTATTGCGCTTAATAAGAAAATAGCAAAGGATATTTTTAGAAGGCATGGTTTGAATGTCCCGAGGGATATTGTCCTAAAGGCGGGCGACACATTTCCTTTAAGTGAGATAATAGGCACGCTCGGCCCGATGACTGTAGTTAAACCTGCAGGAGAAGGATCGAGCCTCGGGATGTCCTTATGCTCAGGAGAAGAGGAACTGTTAAAAGGCATTGACAAGGCGATGAAGCACGACGAAGACATTATCGTAGAGGAGTATATTAGAGGTAGAGAGGTTACCTGTTGCGTTTTAGGGAATAAGGAGATGGAGACATTGCCTTTGATTGAAATTATACCTGGAACCGGCCACAGCTTTTTTGACTACAGCGCTAAGTATACGCCCGGGGCCACCCGGGAAATTTGTCCAGCTGAGATTAATCCCTCTATAGCTGACAGGGTCAGGGAGTATGCTATAAAGGCACATGAGGGATTAAGGTGTCGAACGTGGAGCAGGAGCGATATGATCATTCGCGACCAAGGAATATACCTTTTGGAGACGAACACCATTCCCGGGATGACTGAAAATAGCCTCTTTCCTCTGGCAGCCAGGTCAGCAGGGTTGTCCATGTCAGCGCTTGTGGATAAACTTATCTCTTTTTCGCTGGAGAACCCCCTGCGTTAGAAAGGCGAATTCGCCAGCATATTTTGCTTGAAAAGTACTCGAAAAGGGGGCTGTGCGGCCCCGAAAATCCAGCATAAGCAGTTGATATTAAAAGCAATTTTAGAGAGCCACGGCTTGATGTTTCACGTGAAACATATGTTTTGATCTTTTCAAAAAATTCGTATTGTGTTATCAACTTTTTTGTAGAGAGCATCAGATAAATAACGGGGTTTGCGCGTATGGGGGAGGTTATATCTATTGCCAACCAAAAAGGGGGTGTCGGGAAGACCACCACCGCGGTTAACCTGGCCGCATCTCTATCCGTGGCGGAGAGAACCTGCCTTTTAATTGACTGTGATCCTCAAGGAAATGCTACAACGGGCGTGGGCATAGACAGGCCAAAATTGGAAAAAGGTCTCTACGATCTCCTCGTTGGATCAGGCCCGACAGCAGAGTTGGTTACAAAGACATCTCTCCCGGGGTTGGATGTGATCGGGGCGACTTCGGATCTGATAGGGGCTGAGGTAGAGATAGCCGCTATGGAGGACAGGGAGTTCAGGCTTCGCAAAGGCCTTGCTGAGCTGAGGCAAACATATGACTACATCTTTCTCGATTGTCCTCCTTCTCTGGGATTCCTCACGCTGAACGCGCTCACTGCAGCCGATTCAGTGCTAGTTCCTTTACAGTGCGAATATTATGCACTAGAAGGTATTTCGCAGCTGCTCAAAACTGTCAGGGCGGTTAAGAGCGGTCTTAATCCCTCCCTCGGTCTAGCCGGCATATTGCTGACCATGTTTGACAACCGCAACAACCTTTCACAGCAGGTCGCGGAGGAAGTTTGCGCACACTTCAAGGATAGCGTTTTTAAAATGATGATTCCTCGTAACGTTAGATTGAGCGAGGCCCCCAGCCACGGGAGCCCGGTAATCCTGTACGACATACGTTCAAAGGGTGCTCAGAGCTACCTGGCCCTGGCGAATGAATTCATCAATAGAGAGAGGTTAAGGAATGGGAAAGAGAAGGGCTCTTGGTAAGGGTCTGTCAGCCCTGATCCCGGACGCACATAAACTTGAAGAGGACGAGAACCGGTTCTTTCTTTGCCCCGTAGAGGCCATTGAGCCCAATCCTCTGCAACCAAGACAGAGATTCTCAGATTCTGAACTAAAAGAGATGGTGGATTCTGTCAGGGAAAAAGGCATTATTACTCCCTTGCTGGTGAGCAGGACAGCCTCCGGGTCGGGCTATCAGCTTATAGCGGGTGAGCGGAGATGGCGGGCAGCGCAAAAAGCCGGCCTTGAACGGGTTCCTGTGGTGGTCCGTGAGGCAACCCCTGCGGAATCCCTGGAGCTTGCCCTCATAGAAAACATTCACAGGAAAGACTTGAATGCCATTGAGGAGGCACTCGCATACAAGAGGTTGCTGGAAGAAGGGGGGGCAACTCAGGAGGAGCTCGCCAGAAGAATCGGAAAGGATCGTTCGACAATAAGCAACGTCTTGAGGCTCCTTAACCTCCCCACTATAATTCAGGAGGACCTGATAGACGGCCGGATAAGTATGGGCCACGCGCGAGTGCTGGCCGGAATTTCATCAGAAAAGAAGCAGATGACCCTGCGGGATGCAGTGATAAAAAGAGGACTTTCTGTACGTCAACTGGAATCTTTGGGGAAGAAAAAGGCTTCTTCACTGCAGTCAAAAAAGGGAAGCGTTGAAGAGGATTATTACCTTCAGTCACTGGTTGAGGACCTAAAGAGGTCCCTGGGGACAAAGGTGGAAATAAAAAAAAGAGGGAAGCAAGGTCGGATTTCCATCTTCTTTTATTCTGATGATGAGCTGGACAGGCTGTTAGAACTACTGGGATGATCTCTTGTGTCTTGCCACTTTCTTTCTTCTTTGTGAAGGAGCCTTTGAATGTTCTCTGCATGCCTGAGACAAATAAGTGCTGCCACAGTCGCAGACCCAATTATAATTATCAGTGAATGACCGAAAAGATAAAGGAAGACGGGCATCGAGATTGCTGAGATCATGGATCCCAGGGACACGAATTTCCATATGGAAACGACTAGGATGAATAAGAGTACAGCGGCCATGCACGAAAGGGGAGATACGGCCAGGTATACTCCGAGAGCAGTGGCCACACCCTTGCCCCCCCGGAATTTAAGGAAGACCGAGAATTGATGTCCGACGAGGGCGGCCAGGCCAACCGCGATTAGTCCAATTTCTCCAGTGGTACCGTCTTTATAAGCAAAAGCCATGAACACTAGGGCCGGCACGAGCCCTTTCAGTAAATCGAGCGTCAGCGTTAACAACCCCCATTTGAGGTCCAATTCTCTTGCAACATTTGTAGCTCCGATATTTCCGCTTCCCCTTTTTGTAATATCTATTCTCGCCACCCGGCTGGCAATTACTTTGCCAAAAGGGATTGAACCCGAAAGATAGCTGACCAGAATGTAAAATGCCAATTGAAATGACATACGGAAAAGCCCTTGTCTTTTAGTCTTTTATATTAGATTATAAATATCGATATTCAAAAATGTATGCAATTAAATTTTTTGATTTTGGCTATTTCCTGTTACGGCTGAATAGCCTTAAAGAAAATTCGGAGCTTATTTGGGCGGGAAGTCCTTCAAAGAGGTGAGTCCCGGAGGAATGGAGAAGGAGTTGGAATCTACAAGCATTTTCAGGGGAACAGGCTGTGAAACTGATGGTTATAGACGGACAGGGCGGCGGTATCGGTGCTGCAATCATAAAGGGGTTAAGAGAATTCGTTGGTAATGATTTGCCCATTATAGCGCTGGGGACTAATTCGGTTGCCACAGCAAGAATGATGAAGGCGGGCGCCAATAAGGGGGGAACGGGTGAAAATGCAATAATACAGAACTGCAAGCAGGTAGATGTGATAATCGGACCGCTGTCTATCCTGATGGCAAACTCAATGATGGGCGAGGTGACAGGGGGTATGGCCTCTGCTGTGAGCTCAAGTGAAGCCACTAAAATTTTGATCCCTTTGACACAGGAAAAAGTTAGAATAATGGGGGTTTCTGCAGAGCCTTTGCCTCATCTAGTGGAAAAGGCGGTAAAAATTATAAGGGAGATGAGCGAAGAGAATTAATCCCGGGCTTCCTGAAAACTATTGGTATTACAAAAAGCAGGGGGCCATATTAGAGGAGGAGAAGCAGGTTCTGGCGACCTCAGGACACCTGTTCCCGGTAAGGAGGTGGATATCATGAAGGTAGAGGAGCTTGCCGGCAAGATAAAGTGGTTGGGCCATGACGGCTTTCGTATTACTGCGGATAAGGTCATATATTTTGACCCTTTCGAGATTCAAGGCGGTCCTGAGGCCGATCTTATCCTGGTGACTCACGAACATTATGATCATTGCTCACCCGAAGATGTAGCCAAGATACAAGGGACGGGCACGGTGATAGTCACTGAAAAATGTTCTGCGGGTAAGCTTTCAGGAGATGTAAGGATCTTGAAGCCGTGGGAAAGCGCTACAGTTCACGGAATAAACATACAGGCGGTCCCTTCCTATAATACTGACAAGGCCTTTCACCCCAGAGAGAATGACTGGCTCGGTTTTATCGTGGAGGTGGAAGGAATAAAGATCTATCACGCCGGGGATGCGGATTTTATCCCTGAGATGGAAGACCTTGACGTGGATATCGCACTTCTGCCCGTGTCCGGCACGTATGTCATGAATGCAGAGCAGGCTGTTCAGGCTGCCCGGGCCATCGGGCCAAAACTGGCGATACCGATGCATTTCGGTGCGATTGTGGGAGATAGAGGCGATGCCTTGAAGTTCAAAAAAGCGCTTGAAGGGGATATCGAGGTTTTAATACTGGAAAAGGAATAGCTTTCCCTCCAGGGCGGCCATGCTGGGGTGTCAATTCAGGGTCTGTTCCGATGCGGAAAAACGCTTTGAGTGCGATCGGTTTAGAATTAAAAGCCGTTGAACTTTCTAAATAAAGGGCTACATAAGGTCGGTTTCAAAAGCTGAGGTAGTTAATTTTTCAGGCAGTTTGAGATAGAAATTCCCTTCTTCTTTTTTCCCTCTTCTGAGGCACCCGTTACCGTATACCGTGCATTTTAAAGCAAGCTCTTGAAGGGTTGCCTTCATCTGGGCATTTGACAGCAGGCCGCTTTTTATAAGTTTCTCCAGAGATTTTATTCTGAACCGATCCATACCAGGGTGGCTCCTAGAAAGTTGGTCCGGGTGTCCACCGGTTTTTACCACCAGGGGGCTTTTAATAAGATATACTGAATAGCGGCACGATATTCTCAGCCAAAGATCATAATCCTCACAGACGATCATGCTTTCGTCAAATAGTCCTGTTTTCTCCAGAAGGGAGCGTTTCAGCATGACAGCGGAAGGACTTACCAGGCACAGCTTCAGGGAAGGCAAAAAGATATCCCCTGAAGGTTTTATATGTTTCTTTTTAGGATTCACCCGGTGGCCGCGTCTTATCCAGATTTCATCGGTCTGACAGATCAGGGCGTCCGGGTTATATTCAAAAAAGGCCACCTGTGCAGCCAGTTTTCCCTGAAGCCAATAGTCATCCGAATCAAGAAATGCGATAAGTGGAGCCCTGGAGGCTTCTATCCCTGTGTTTCTAGCGGCTGAAACCCCTAGATTGGAAGGATGAGATATATAGCGGAGAGGTGGACCGAACCTCGATAGTTCAAGTTTTGTTTCATCGGTAGAACCATCGTCCACGATTATGACTTCCATGTCCTTGAAATTCTGATCCAGGACTGATGAGACAGCGCGGACCAATTTAGAGGCACGATTCCATGTGGGAATTATAACACTCACGCGGGGCATCAGAAAAACTGCCAGCCTACAGCCAGAAGGCCGGAGATTAAAAAGATTGCTTCAACCATGGCCTCGAGACCGGGACCAGGGTAAACCCACCGCTTTTCGTAAGCCTTCATGCAGATCCAGAGCGCCCCAAGAGGAATAAGAACCAGATATGAGAAGGCGGGGACCATTCCCAGGCTGGGGGCTATAACCAGGGTGGTTCCGGTAAAAACCAGGATTATCTTGAGGAGTACCAAAGTCTTTTTCTCGCCAAGGGTTATCGGCAATGTCTCGGAACCTACAATGAGATCTCCCTGTGCCTGGAAGATGTTGAACAGGATCGCCCTGGCATAACTCATTGAAAATACTACACAAGAGGCGGTAAGCGCCGATCCTGCAGAGATCTGCTCAGTTTCAAGAAGGGGTACAATAGTTATTACCGCGACCCAGGCAAGCGATTCTGAAATACCTCTGGAACCAGGGATGTCTTTAATTTTGGAATAGGAGTAACGGCGTCCGGTCTTTGCCGGCATAAGAGGCACACTGTATATTATTCCCAAAAGACTCAACCCGCACATGGCAATAAAGGTAGACAGGCCCAGCCCCAGGGAGAGCATCAGTGCAAGCCCGATTGCGCCTATGCCACTCAAGATAAGCAGGCTGCGATGTTTTCTCAAAAATGCCGCCCGTGCCGGATCATTGTATGCACTGGCGCCCTTGTCAAGAAACCGGTTGATCACGTGCATTGCAAAGATATAGAGGGATGCCATCAGAGGAAGGATGAAACCAGGAGGCCTCTCAGATAAGATGCCGGCCGCATAGGCAAAAGAAAAGGCTCCTATACATGCAAGCAGATTGCTCAAAACCAGGAAGTTCAAGCCTTCCCGAATTATATGTAAGAACGGGAATTCGCCATGAGCCCTGATAGACTCTATCTCTCTGACCACATTTTTTATCATCCAGTTCGGAGTGGAGGCTCCGGCGGTCACTCCAACAATCTCCATCCCCGAAAGCAGCTCTCTGTCCAGGTCTTTTTCGGTTTCTATGTGAAAAGTGGGAAGACCTGCTTCTCTGGAAATTTGGGCCAATCGCCGGGTGTTGCCGCTGTGGTATCCGCCGACCACTACTACCGCATCGACCTGGCCGGTGAGTTCCCTGACCTCCTGTTGGCGCTCCTGAGTGGCGTCGCAGATAGTATCGAAGACCAGCACATCAGAAAATTTATCTTTTAAAGCCTTTACCACTGCCTCGAAATTTTGGTGATTTTGTGTAGTTTGCGCGACTACGAACAGCTTTTCGAGATTTGGAAGCTGCGCGACATCATTTACTTGCTGTAAAACATGTACAGGTCCCTCGCTATAGCCCATAAGCCCTATCACCTCTGCGTGATCTTTGTCACCGACAATAACAGGAATACGGCCTTTCCTGCTTTGAGAGCGGATTATTGCCTGGACCCTGGCGACTTTAGGACAGGTGGCGTCTATGGTTTTGAGCCCTGAGCTACTGATCATCTGCCTCTGGCTGGGAGGAATGCCATGGGCACGGATCACTATTTCTCCACTTTGAATACCGTCAAGGTCTTCTACGGAACAGACCCCCTTTGAGGCAAGCAGATCAAGCACCTGGTTATTATGAATAAGAGGACCGAATGTGTACAGAGGGTGTTCCCTCTTTTTGTTTGCTTCGGCCAGCACTATCTCCATGGCTCGCCTTACGCCCATACAAAAGCCTGCGGTTCTTGCCAGTTTTACCTTCAAGCTTCTTTTTCCTCCAGAAAAGAGAAGTATTCATCCAAAGCAGAGACCAGAGTTGCAAGATCTCTGACATGTACCATTACACTGCGGAATCGATTGCTATGGGGCAATCCTTTTGTGTACCGAAGGAGCAGACCACGCATTTTTTTTGCAGCCCGGTTTTCTCCTATGGCGCAGGAAAGAAGCCGAAAATGCTCCATGATCAGAGATCTTCTTTGGGTTAACGACGGCGTACAGACTTCCATACCTTTTTCCAGCTGCAGGGTCTGGTTAAAAATCCACGGGTTTCCTATAGCTCCTCGGCCTATCATAACACCATCACAACCGGTAACGGTCTTCATGGTAAGGGCTAATGACGGGGTGAACACGTCTCCATTGCCGATTACGGGTATATCAACAGCTTTCTTTACACGCGTAATTATATTCCAGTCAGCCTGCCCTGAAAACCCCTGGGTTACAAATCTGGGGTGTATGGTGACCGCGTCTGCGCCACAACCCTGGATTATTCTGGCTACTTCTACCGCTCCTAAGAGATCGCGGGACCACCCGGCTCTTATTTTTACAGTCAGGGGAACCGGGCAAGCAAGTCGAACGGCCGAAACAAGTGCCTGCACAGCCCTGGGGTTTTTGAGAAGTGCCCCACCAGCTCCGGTTTTCACTATTTTTTTAGCAGGACAACCCATGTTGACATCCACTATGTCTGCGCCTTGCTCCACAACTATGCGCGCGCCTTCAGCCATGACCTCAGGGCTTGACCCGAAAATTTGCACCGATAAGGGTTTTTCACTCGAATGGCTCTTCAGGTATTCAAAGGTCCTGTTTTTTGTCCCCGGGTTACCGCCTTTATTTTTGATAAGACCCATGGCGCTTACCATCTCAGTGGTTACAAGTGCCGCCCCATGTTTCTTTGCAATAAGACGAAAAGGCAGATCGGTAAGACCGGCCATGGGTGCCAGGATAAGCCAGTTTTTTAAGGTTATAGGCCCGATGTTCAGCATTTGGTAATTTTAGATGTCCCGGAGTAAAAAGACAAGTCCAGAGGCGGGTGAAACAGTTTGCCTAGCTACGGGCCGTTTCGGTATCACTGTTTTTCAAGGTAAGGGCAGCTACCGGGCAGACATTGACGCAGTCCAGACACTCGCCGCAGGGCAGGTCCGGGGAAGCCTCCTGGCCGAAAAAGCTTATCTCAGTGTTCAGCCCTCGCTTTGCAAAGGTAAGGAAGGCCCGGCCGTTCCTTAGGCGACAGACAAATACGCACCTGCCGCAGAGTACGCACCTGTTCGGGTAATATTCAAGATAGGGATGATCTCGTACGACTTCAATTTCTTTCAGGCGAGGCTCCAATCCTTTCGGCTTCAGTCCTACCTTTAGAAATTTAGCAATGCGTTGAATCTCACATTTTTTGTTGGCCGGGCATCTCGCGCAATCCACGTGATGGACAGAAAGTAACAACTGGAGGGCTGCCCGCTGAAGCCTCCGCACTGCTGGAGTATCCGTGTTTACTACCATTCCGTCAGAAACCCGCACTGTACAGGAGGTAACCGGCTTTTCTTGACCCGCAATTTCTACGAAACACATCCTGCATGAAGCAGGGGGTGCTTCCATTGTCTGAAGATAGCAAAGATTCGGAATATAGATTTCGTTGTCCAGGCATGTCTGGAGAAGGTTCGAGCCCTCAGGAGCTTCTATCTCTTTGTTGTCTACAAAAAGTTTGACCATTTGTATAATCTTTTAGAAAATTCGAGCGCCTGTCCATAAGGGGCACGGTGCTCTGAGATAAAATTTTTCTATTCCTCTTGAGGCCGTTCTATAATTGGGGCCTTGTCCGGAGGCGAGACCTTAAATACTGCGGCATATTCAGGTGGGCATGCGACCATGCACTCCCCACATTTGACACAGAGGCTCTGGTCGATACCCTTTTTTCTGTCTTTGGTGGTAAAGATAGCTTCCACGGGGCAGCTACCCACGCACGCGTCGCAGCCCCGTGCACATCTTTCCAAATCTATATAAAAAGCGGTGAGGGCTCGACACATTCCGGCTGGACAGCGTTTTTCTTGAATATGAGCCTCATACTCATCCCTGAAATAGCGCAGTGAAGTAAGGACGGGATTGGGTGCTGTTTTTCCCAGTCCGCACAGGGAGCCTTCCTTTATGTCCTGGCTTAATGTCTCCAGCATTTCCAGGTCTCCCTCTCTCCCCTCGCCTTTTGTTATACGGTCCAGTATGCTGAGCAGATGATATGTTCCGATTCTGCAAAAGGTGCATTTGCCGCATGATTCCTTCTGTGTAAAATCCAGAAAATATCGGGCTACGTTTACCATACATGTATCCTCATCCATGACCACCATTCCACCGGACCCCATCATGGCACCAGCATTGGTTAAAGAATCAAAGTCGATGGGGGTGTCGAGAAAATCAGCAGGCAAACATCCTCCGGAGGGGCCGCCTATTTGTACGGCCTTAAATTTCTTTTTATTTGGTATGCCACCGCAAATATCAAAGATAAGTGTTCTGAGGGTAACACCCATTGGAATTTCCACCAGCCCTGCATGAACAACGTTCCCGACTACTGAGAATACGGCGGTGCCAGGACTCTTTGGTGATCCTATCTCCTTGTACCACCCCGACCCATTTTTGATTATGGCGGGGACAGCGGAAAGCGTCTTGACGTTGTTTATAACTGTAGGTTTCTCCCAAAGGCCTTTCTGGGCCGGGTAGGGAGGCCGGTGGACCGGCATTCCCCTTTTTCCTTCAATAGACTGGATCAGGGCAGTTTCCTCTCCACACACAAAAGCTCCAGATCCCTGGAACAGCTTTATGTCAAAATCAAACGAGGTGCCGAGAATTTTTTTGCCCAGAAGCCCCAGATTTCTAGCTTGTTCTATTGCCTTTTTAAGGGTTTTTACAGCCAGGGGGTATTCGGATCTCACATATATAGTTGCTTCCGTAGCCCTGACCGCGTATGCGCAGATAATCATGCCCTCAAGGAGCTGGTGGGGGTTGCTCTCCAGGATGGTCCTGTCCATATATGCGCCCGGATCACCCTCGTCCGCATTGCAGATCAGGACCTTTTCCGCCGAATCGCTCTTACTCACAAATTCCCATTTTTTGCCAGTAGGAAATCCCGCACCTCCCCTTCCTCTTAGGCCCGAGGCTTTTATCTCTTCCACGATTTTTTCAGGTTGCGTTGCAAGAGCAGTTGCAAGGCTTGAATATCCCCCATCTCCTATGTAGCCATAGATTTCTTCAGGATCTATTAGGCCACATTTTTCCATTACAATGCGAGTTTCCTGATTGAAACGTGGAAAATCCATAACCGACGGGATCAGATCATTTTCTTTCATTGCACCCATTACGTATTCAAAAAGTGGGTCGCCTTGTATGAGAAATGAGTTCACCAGCATTTTGGCCCTGCCCGGGGTTACTTTGTGGTAAAAAATAGGAGGAAAACCGGAAGCCGGATTATCTATGATTACCACTGGCTCTGCATAACAGTGGCCTATGCATCCCACCGGTATTATGCGAGCTTCGACGCCCTGTTCCTCTAAATTGGTTTCAAAGGATTTTTTGGTATCCAGAGCACCTGACGCCAGACCGCATGTGGCCATGCCTATGTATATTTTGGGGGTCTCCGATTTTTTAATGGCCTCAAGATATTTTTCCGCCTGTTCACGTAAAAGCTCGAAAGCCTTTTCAGACTCTTTATTGTTCGGTGGTGTCATTTTTCTTTTTTTCTCTTTCCTGTTTTTGTTTTTCTATCTCGTAACCCAGGATGATCCCCTCAACCTTGCTAGGCGCCATGTTTCCTTGAACACTCTCATCTATCACTGCTACCGGAGCAAGGGCACAGCATCCTACACATGCGACCCTTTCCACACTGAACTCCCTGTCAGGAGTAGTTTCACCGTCCTTGATGCCCAACTTCCTCTCAAAATTTTCAAGAATTATGTCTCCACCCCGGACATGGCAGGCTGTTCCCAGGCACACCTTGATCTGGTGTTTACCCGGAGGATGAAAGCGGAACTGGTTGTAAAAGGTTGCGACTCCGTATACCTCGCATGGATTTATTTCCAGGTGTTCAGATACCATCTTTATAGCTTCAGGTGCCAGATATTGATGCCTTTCCTGGATCATCTGAAGAATAGGTATGAGGTCACTTCTTGCTTTTCCCTGCGCTTCAAGCTGTTCGGCGATATCCGCGATCATCTCCTCTTCTTGTTTGCGTATTCGGGCCGCTTCTTCTTCATTAAGCTCCTGATTCATTGATGCTCCTCTAATTGTTTTGAACCGAGTTGATTACCTGGAAAATGCCTGTTTTGAGGCCCCATTAAGTCCTCTTCCTCGCTCTGATCAGGCCGATAAGCAAAAGGAAAGGTCAAGGTGGGGGAAGAAGCTTTTACGATCTCATTCAGGAATCAGACTTTTTCCAAGGCTCCGAAAACTCCGTAAAGCCTGTCTCTGAGCAAAAGGCAGAGCCTTTGGAGGACACTAAAACCGATCTGGGCATTGTCGTTCATTACTTTTCTCAGATCGGAGCCTCTTATCAAGATGACTCTCGTGCTTTTTTGGCAAGTTGCGGAAGACAGTAAGTTGTGCGCTTCGCCCAGAAGTGTGGACCAGCAGCCGAAAACTCGTCCTGTACCAAGGGTGCCGATGATTACATTACCTTTGCGCCGGCCAAGGTCCACAGCATGTTCCAGGAATATTGTGCCCTGGGCAATTATATAGAGGTGTTCTCCAAAATCTCCCTGGCTGAACACATATTCACCGGGAGCATATTCTTCTATCCTGGACAGGTGGACTATTTTTTCAATATCGGCTTTTTTCAGGTCTTTGAAAAGCTCGCAGTTTTCCAGGGTACTCTGGATTTCTGACAGGTCCATATTTCACTCCTCTGCTTAGAAGAAAAGATATTCTATCAGCAGGCACCGCCATATAATCGTGCATGGGCAGAGAGGCCCCTCTCAAGATGCACGAGGACCCATAAACACCCCTTGGTCAATGATATCGTTCATTAATCAAGGCGCTTAAACTTCTTACCTTAAATCTCAAAGCAATTAAGCCTGCAGGTACAATTTTTATGCGCTGGTTACTACGAAGAATAAAGTATAAGGGTGTTAAATGCAAGCTCTTCCCTTAGCAGAAGGTTGCATTACAAACGTTGTAAGGCTTAAGTATCTGTCAATGGTTAATAAAAGTAAATCAAACTCGCTAGAGCACTTTTATTACATCAAGCCAATCAAGGTTGCCTGCGACGGCGGTTTCAATCCCCTCAGGAGATCCCAGCACTTTGACTGCCTTGCTTTGCTGTACTTTAGCAAGGACCTGCGCAAAATCTTTAAAGTCTTCCTTGGTGGTGGCCAGAATTTCATCTCGCATTTTCTGGCGGTCTTCTTCACTGTCATTTGTAAGAAAGCGAAGCATGGATGTGTATCCCTTTGTATCTGGCAGCATATACATATCCAGATCCCCGATTGCGCCAATAATGCTTTTTTTCAGCTCTTCAGAAGACAACTCATTTTCAAGGAGGTAGTCTGCGGCGCGGTCATAGATCTGGAGTGTTTTCTCCAGGTTGGGATCTCTGTATGACACAAAGCTTAATACCCCTGACAGGCGGTCAAGCATGCAAAACGCCCCGTAGGCTCCGCCCTGCACTCGAATGCGGTCCCATAGCCAGGTATTACGAATATAACGCGTTATTGGAAGGGCTGATCCCTTAAATCTATAGCCAAGCTTATTCAAATCAGCTCCCTTGCCCACGTAATTAACCTGAGTCGGAACGGTAAGGCCCTCGGCCAGGGACGGGAAGCGTGGAGACCATACCTGCCGGGTGACAGGTCGGTCGGGGAAATTGTCCAGCAAAGAGTTCAGATAAGGCCTAAAGGAGGACCAGTTGTCTCTGTCCAGGGTGATATTCAGTATCATAGAGCTGCTATTGATTAGCAAATGGCGCATTTCCAGGAGAATATCAAGTACAGTTGTCCAGTTTTCACGAACAGAGCGTGCAAGATCTCTTAGAAAGAAGAGGTTAGATACACCGTCCAGCTGTTCAGCAATCCAATAAGCTTCTGTAAAATGTGAACGGAGTCGCATGTTGACCACCTGATGGCCTCCAGGGATCAGTTTTTCTTCGGCCCGGGCTTTTTCTTCCATCACCATCTGCCTGAAGCGTTCCTGGTCATCCAGTCGAATGTTAAGCAGCAGCTCTGAAATTATGCCTACCAGTTCTTCTGACCGGTCCGCCATAGCCTTACCCCTCAGGAAGAGCCAGGCAGCGCTTCCCTCTTTGGCCTTAAGCGAAGAAGTGAATACCTGGGGGTGGATTCCTCCGGTGGCTCTATTTATGCGTTGGTTAAGTGAGACAAAGCTTTCCTTATCTGTTCCCATTTCCACCAGTGCCCTGCCGAAGAGAGGGACATAGGGCAGAAATTTGTCCGGAAGGCAGTGAAGATCAAAGCCCACGTCCAGATAGACAATCCCGTTGGTGAAAAGGGCATGAAAAAGGAGAGGAACCTCATTAACGCTGAGATACTCGCATGGAATCGATTTGTTTTTTCTGTCAAGGTCCGAAAGCTTGAGTACCGGGATAGTGGCTAAGGCCTCAGGGGTATCAGGGGTTTCCTGCAGCCGTCTAAGCTGGTGGGTGCTCTCAACGACTTTTTCCAGTTCTTCGGGAGACATGGTTGAGCGGATACTGTCAAGATGGGCTTTTTCGGCCTTTTCCTCTTTCTGACGCAGACCGGGGTCAGGCTCAAGGATCAAGGTGGTCCGATGCGGGTTTTGTAACAAGAACCGGGCTATTGTTTTTTCAAAAGGCTTTTTGCCCGAGGCCACGCTTTCCTTGATTGTCTCGAGGTGACTCTCGAAGGTGAGCAGGGCGAGGGGATCACCGTCGTAAAGCCACGTGGTAAGGGACCGCAACATCAGATTGAGACCTCTGGGGAGGTGGCCGGTGTTGTTTTCGCTTAGGCTGAAATCGACTTTGTTCAGGGCGGCTTCTACAGTAAGAGGGTCAATGCCCTCATGTGCAAGCTTTTCCAGGGTTTTAATTATAAGGGCCTCAATTTGGTCCATATTTTTCATATGGCAGCCCTTAAGGCCGGTGGAAAAATAGAGCTGGCGCAGCTGAGTACCCAGCCCTTCGCCTGCCAGATCTTCTCCTAAACCTGATTCTATCATGGCCTTGCGAAGCGGAGATGCGGGCATGCCGAGAAGTATCTGTTCGAGTATTCGAAACGTGAAGTTTGTCTCGGCAGAAACGGTTTCCGGGAGCAGCCAGTTGAGGGTGATCATCCCCTTAATTCCTTCTTCTCCTTGGCTGTCTCCAATCATAAAAGGCCTTACGATACGTGTGGGCTTTGAAAAGGGTTTCTGAAGGAGAACAGCTGAATCCGGCTGAATAGCATCAAAATCCTTAAGATATTCATTTGCTATTTTGAGACGAAATTCAGGATCGTCATCTCCATAAAAATATAATCGGGCGTTTGATGGATGGTAATACCGCCTGTGGAAGGCAAGGAACTGGTCAAATGTAAGGCCGGGTATTTTTTTCGGGTCGCCTCCGGAGTCAAATGAATAAGCATTGTCCGGGAATAGAGATTGTACAGACTGTTCGGAAAGCACGTTTTCAGGCGAGGAATAAGCTCCTTTCATTTCATTATAGACCACTCCCTTATAAGAAAGCTCCTTATCAGGGGCTTCGAGTTCCAGGTGCCATCCCTCCTGCTGAAGCACATAAGGAGTCAGGCGGGGATAAAAAACCGCATCAAGATAGACATCTATGAGGTTGTAAAAATCCTGAATGTTCTGACTGGCAACAGGATAACATGTCTTATCTGGATAGGTGAAGGCATTCAGAAAGGTGCTCAGAGAGCTTTTTATAAGTTCTACAAAAGGCTCCTTTACAGGATATTTGCGCGATCCACAGAGCACGGAGTGCTCCAGTATATGAGGAGTGCCTTTGGAGTCCGGGGGAGGCGTACGAAACGTAATGCCGAAAACCTTATTTTCATCATCTGAGCTGAGGGACAGGAGTTCTGCCCCGGTCTTCTCGTGACGAAAAAAACGGGCTTTTATTTTTAGCTCATGTACGTCCTGCTCCCATTTTAACCGGAAGCCATGAATTACTGACATGTTTTCCTCCTGCTGCATCATTACTTGGCTGAATCGTGGGAGTTTATACTATTCACCCGAGTTATTTGGGCCCACAGTGACAAGGACATATTTTCCGGGTGTGATAATTTTTTGTGCGGCTTTTTTTATGTCAACCAGGGTGACCTTCCGGATATCATCAATAAATTTAGGAGTGTGGTCATAACCCAGCCCATAAAGTTCATCGAGCGCCATTTGCATTGCGCGGCTTCCATTGGTCTGTAGATCTATCCTCAGATTACCTATAAGGTACTTCTTTGCTGAAGCCAGTTCTTCAGGAGAAAGCCCGTCGGTTCTAATCTGGTCAAGCTGGGCAAAAAGGGCCTTTTTCGCATGGTCGAGCTTTTTCGGGTCGCAGGCAATATAGACTCCGAAAACTCCGGTTTCCAGGCCTGGTTGCCTGAAGGCCGTGACCGAGTATGCCAGACTCTCCCTGTCCCTTAACTGGATGAAAAGCCTCCCTCCCTGACCTGAGAGGGCGGTTTGTAACAATTCCATAGACTCGTTTTCCCTGCTTTTGAGGCCTGCACCGAGGTATCCGATGACAAGGTGGGTCTGCGCTCCCGCTTTTTGCAGGCCAGCCACACGGGCCGATTCCAGGGGGGGTTCGGGTGGAATAGAAGGTATGCTTCGTGCGCTGGGGCTGAACATGCTAAAGCGCTTTTTTATATAGTGAAGCAGGCGCTCTCTGTCCAGATCGCCAGCAACAGCGAGAACGAAGTTGGAAGGTATGGCCAGATCTTTGTACCATTTTAACAGGTCTTCTCTTTGCATTGCGCTGATAGTCTCGGTGCTTCCGGTAGCGGGATGACCGTATGGGTGGCTGCGATAAAGTGTCTTATAAAAAAGGTCAAAGAGCTGGGGCTGGGGATGATCTTTTTTTGCCTTTATATCCGCCAGCATGTCTTTTCTTATTTTTTCTATTTCAGCCGCTGGAAATGCAGGGTTGAGCACCAGGTCTGCAATAAGGTTAAGTCCCGGATACAGGTCCTTGCCAAGGAATTTTGCAGAGATGCCGAAACTGTTCCTGCCCGAAAAACTGCTCAGACGGCCGGCCCAGCTCTCTACGAGAGAGGCTATCTGGACAGCGTCCAGGTCGCCGGTGCCCTTTGTCAGCATCTTGGCCACGAATTTAGAGATGCCCCATTCTCCTTCTCGCTCGAGCCGCACTCCTCCCAGGAACACTCCTCTAATAGAAACTAAAGGAAGCCGGTGATCTTCCAGCATAATGAGTCTCATTCCATTGGGTAACACCTGCATGGTTGGGTTTTCCTGCGGTTCTTGTTTTTTCATGCCGGATGATATTCCAGGATTGGTAAGAAAAAACTCGTGGATTTTATCGTGTGATAGTTTAATATCGACTCCCTGAGGTACCAGCAATCCGACAGAAAGATTGTTCGGCCTCAGATATTTGTCCGCAACCTCCTTTATATCCCCGGGAGTTACTTTTTTGAGGCGTTCCCGATATCTGTTAGCCTCATACATGTCACCGTACATGGTCTGGAAAAAGGCCAGGGTTCTTGCCTGTCCAGCCATGTCTTCCATGCTGAAAACGAACTGTGCTTCAGCTATTCTTTTAGCTCTCTCAATTTCCTCATCAGATACAGTCTCTCGAGTGAGCCTCTGGATTTCTTCAGCGATTACCCTCAGGGTTCTCTCCAGGTTTTCTGGAGCCAGGGTGGCGTCAACAGAGAAAAGGCCGGGGTCAATAAGAGGGTATGCTCCTGCGTTTACTTCGTTAACGAGGTTTTGTTCCATCTTAAGATGCCTGTACAGTCTTGAACTCTTGCCATGAGCAAGAGCTATCTCCAGAAGGTCCAGGGCGGGCATATCTTCATGGGTCAGGGGAGGAATATGCCATGACATATCCAGGTAGACCTGGTGCACTTCATGATGCAATAAGATTTTCCGTAAAGATGTCTGTTCCGGTTCCGGTTTCCTGGCAGGGGAGTCCCCTTTTCTTTCGGGAAAATTTTTTACAAGCGCCTGTATAGTCTTTAAGGCCCGGTCCGAATCAAAGTCGCCCACTACCACAAGAACCATGTTGTCTGGCGTGTACCATTTGTTTATGTAATCCATAATCATTCTGCGGTCAAAGGACCTGATCGTTGATTCATAGCCTATAATAGGTCTGCGGTAGGAGTGTTCTTTATAGGCGAGGGACATCAGGGCCCTGCTCAGGCGACGCTCGGGTATATCCAGGTATCGCCTGTATTCCTCAAGCACCACTTCTTTCTCCCTTTCAAGTTCAACCGGGTCAAAGAGTGAGTGCTGTACGGCATCCAGCAGCACATCAATAGCGGTATAAATTTGCCGGCTATCGATTTCAACGAAATATACAGTCCTGTCATAAGAAGTATAAGCATTTATATGCCCACCTGCTGCTTCAATGGTCCTGGCGATTTCTCCCGGCCCCCTGGTGGGGGTTCCCTTGAATATCATATGTTCGATCTGGTGGGTTATGCCCGCCTCCTCATCCTCTTCGTTGGCGCTTCCGGTCCTGACCCATAACTGAGCCGCAGCTACCGGAGAGCTGTGATCCTCTTTTAGGAGAATGGTCAACCCGTTTTCAAGGACGTACCTTCTGGTTCCATCTGTTACGGATGCGCTCACAGGAAATGCCGAGAGAAGTGTAAATATAATCAACGTGACGAGGACTCTAACAACGTTGCAGAGCCTGTCAGGACAATGTGATTTCTTTTTGATTTTTAACATATCAATCCTTTTTTAATGAGGGTTCCTAGGAGAAGGCTTTTTGCTTGACATACTATATATTGTATTTAAAATAAAGATCTAGCTCTAGATAAAAGACCTGATCCGGTTCGGGTCAATGTTCTTGAAATCCTGTTTGGTCCTTTCCTCTCAGTATGGCTTCTTATTAGAGATATTCGTATTGATTCATTAGAGGCCAACATATGTTTTTATGAAATTAAAAATTTTTCTATGAAAGAGTTGTCTTTTATTTGCTTTCCTCAAATCGGTTTTTAGTCCTGCTTTACTGAACAGGCCATAAGAGATGTTTAAAAAAATCCCTGCCATTTTTTAAGTTAAGACTTTTCAGGAGGATGTCCATGGGGCAAAAAGGAAAGATTTTGTTAACCGAGGAAGGGGCCTTTGATCTGACTGCCTATAAATGGGATGACCATCGGTTTTCCGACCTGCTTGTCAAGGAAAACCCAATCGACACTGCCCAGGCGATGGATATAAGCAGGTTTTTGCGTGAGGCAATCACGAAAATGGAACTGAATACCATTACCATGTCTGTAGTCGAGAAGATCATTGAGGCAAAGCTCTTGGAATTCGGCCTTCAAAAGACATCCCCCATCAGGCTTGACAAATCTATATTTGTGAGAAAGGCACTGGTACTTTCAGAGAATGCGGCACGGGTGCTGGAAAGAAGGTACCTCAAGAAGGACAGTAAAGGCAGGGTCATAGAGTTGCCCGAGCATATGTTCAGGAGGGTGGCTCATCATATTGCCATGGCTGAAAAGAATTATGGCGATGCCGAACACGTCAGGGAAATGGAAGAAGTGTTTTACGGGATGATGACCGAATTCAAATTCCTGCCCAACTCCCCGACCTTGATGAACGCGGGTCGCCGGTTGGGCCAGCTGGCAGCCTGCTTCGTCCTGCCGGTTGAGGACAGTATGGAAGGTATTTTTGATGCCTTGAAAAATGCCGCACTTATACACAAGTCAGGGGGTGGAACCGGGTTTGCTTTCTCAAGGTTGAGGCCAAAGAAGAGCCGGGTTGGTACAACAGGCGGTGTAGCGTCAGGACCGGTCTCTTTTATGCGGATTTTTAATACAGCTACTGAGCAGGTGAAACAGGGGGGTACA
This sequence comes from uncultured Desulfobacteraceae bacterium, assembly GCA_964627015.1. GTDB lineage: Bacteria > Desulfobacterota > DSM-4660 > Desulfatiglandales > Desulfatiglandaceae > CAZVGY01. Next base: position 9,796 of record CAZVGY010000039.1, on the reverse strand, counting down.
AGACGGGGGGCCAATATGGCCATACTGCGCGTTGACCACCCGGATATAATGGAGTTCATTTACTGCAAAAAGAAGAATACAGAACTGAATAATTTCAACATTTCGGTCGGTGTAACAGGGGAATTCATGGAAGCGGTGGGAAAAAGAGCATCTTATGATCTCATAAATCCTACTGATAAGGAAAAAACAGGTGAACTGAATGCTGCAGACGTATATCAGGCACTGGTGAAACAGGCATGGGAAAACGGGGACCCGGGTATCATATTTCTGGATAGGATAAACCTGGATAACCCAACCCCGGAGCTCGGCGAAATAGAGAGCACAAACCCTTGTGGCGAGCAACCGCTGCTTCCGCTTGAGGCTTGTAATCTGGGCTCTATTAACCTGGGCAGGTACATAATCGAGAACCAGGAGGCACCGGCTGTTGATTACGAGGGGTTGAAAGAAATCGTATGGCAATCAGTACGGTTCCTGGACAATACCATTGATATGTCTAAATACCCGCTGCCCCAGATAGAGGAGATGGTAAGAGGCAATCGAAAGATCGGGGTGGGCATAATGGGCTTTGCTGATATGCTTTACCAGCTGGGTATTCCTTATAATTCAGAGGAAGCGCTTGAAAAGGCAGAAGAGGTCATGGCATTTATAGATAAAGAATCCCACGAGGCCTCGAAATCTCTGGCAGAGGAAAGAGGGGTTTTTGAAAATTTCGAAAAAAGCGTTTTCAAAGGGCTGGAATCCAGTAGATACAGAAATGCCACAACTACTACTATCGCTCCCACTGGTACATTGAGCATTATCGCAGGATGCTCCAGCGGTATAGAGCCAATGTTCGCACTTAGCTTTGTGAGACGAGTAATGGATGGTGATGAACTCCTGGAAGTGAATCCCTATTTTGAGGCAGTGGCAAGGGAGCGGGGTTTCTACAGCCGTGAACTGATGGATGCTATTGCCAAAAAGGGAAGCATCAGGAACATGGAGGAGATACCCGAGGATGTAAGAAAGGTTTTTGTGACCGCCCACGATATCTCCCCTGAATGGCATGTGCGTATGCAGGCAGCTTTTCAGAAATATACGGATAATGCGGTTTCAAAGACAGTGAACCTTCCCCGTGACGCTTCTGTGGAGGATGTGCGTCAGGTTTACGATCTGGCGTATGCTCTCGGGTGCAAAGGGGTTACTATATACAGGGACGGGAGCAAGGAGAACCAGGTCCTTTCGACGGCTGACAGTGATAAGAAAGAGAACATGTTCATGGGAGCGGTAAAGGAGCGGCCTGAAACCCTTGACGGGTTCACGACTAAAATGGTTACGGGCATGGGTCACCTGTATGTGACAGTGACCGAGTACCAGGGTCGGCCCTTTGAAGTGTTTGCGACTATAGGGAAATCCGGGAGATCCACAACGGCAAAGACAGAGGCAATAGGGAGGCTTGTTTCTCTAGCCTTGCGCTCCGGGATTGATGTTGAGAAAATCGTGGAGCAGCTGAAAGGTATAGGTGGAGAACACCCCGTGTTTCAAAAGGACGGGCTGGTCCTCTCCATACCAGATGCGATTGCCAGGGTGCTGGCAAGACGTTATCTCGATAAGGAATACAAACGCAGCCACGGCAGGAACGAAAAGAGCTTGCTGGGAGAAACCTGCCCTGAATGCGGGGAGACCGTCAGTTTTGAGGAAGGCTGCATGACCTGTCATTTCTGTGGATTTACCAAGTGCGGTTAACATTCGGGAGCGCTAGTGCCGATATTGAAGTTTTCCCAGGACCAGAAAGAAGACGCATTCCATTCATAAATGCCCCTCAACATAGAATCAATTTTTAGACAATAATAAATACCAAAATGTATAAAAACAACAATTACGCTACAAATATGTGCCCCACCTAAAATGCAAGCATCATACCCTGTTCTTCTTTTGCCAGTAAAAGCAGGAGCTTAACTTAAATGCTGCAGATGGCATGTGTCTTGCTCTTCACTAAATAGTGTGTGTTGCTTTGCAATAGGTGAAAATAAGTCTCTTGCACCTATCAAAGATCGAAATGCACCTGTTTTGTTTCACAGTTGTTTCAGCCAAAACAGGCGCGCGACAATGGTGCGGATTTACGAAAAGATCAAAAGGAGAAAATAGGATGATCAGTATAGTTAGAAAAAGCATTATTTTATTGATTGTATCCACCCTTTTCATAGGCTTTGACATTACCGAAGGCCGGGAAGAAATCCCTGAAGCTTCAGGCGAAGTGGGAGTTTTCAGCAAGTATGTTTGGCGTGGGTTTGAACTGAGCGATGATAGCATTGTTATTCAGCCTGCCATAAACCTGGTCTATAAAGGGGTTGGTTTGGGATTGTGGGGAAACCTGGACACCGATTTTGATGACAGTGACCCGGCTGTTGCAAATAATAGCAAATGGACGGAAACTGACTTCACCCTGGAATATGAAAAAGGTTTTGGGCCCATTGCCCTCGGCGCAGGGTATATCTACTATGCGCTGGATGCAGCAGACGATTCTCAGGAATTTTATGTAAGGGCAACTCTGGATGTACCACTGTCTCCCTCATTGACTGTCTATCGGGAGATAGCCCATTTGCAAGGCTGGTATATTAATTTGGGGCTTTCCCACTCTGTTGAGTTACCGAGGAGTATGAGTCTGAATGTTTCAGGCGGTATGGGCTATTATTATTCTTCGGATGATGCCTTTGTCGAAGTTGATAGCCAGTTGAATCCTACTGCCAGGAAATACAGGGCGTTTCACGATGGGCTTATTTCAGCAAGCCTTTCCATTCCATTAGGTAAATATGTTACCTGTAATCCTGTGTTAGCGTATTCTTTTCCATTGTCGGGTGAAGCTGATGACATTCTCACTTCTTCCAGTTATAGCGGAGATTCGGATTATCTTTATGGAGGTATAAAACTGTCGATTTCCTTTTGAGTGAATCAGGCTCATGCCAGGGCTTCCCATCTTCATTTTCCAATGGAAGCTCTGCTAAAATTGCAGTGGAACTCCCTTTGTTTTTCACCCCTTGCCCAGCTCAGTCCTGATAGCTGTAGAGATCTCTTTCATAGTATAAGGTTTCTTTATGAACTGTCCGGCCCCCAGATTTCTAACCTCCATAATCCTGTTTGTATTCGAATATCCACTGGTAATTATTACTTTTTGCTCAGGGCGAAGCTCAAGTATTTTTTTATAGGTATCCAGTCCGTCCATTCCTTCAGGCATAACCATGTCTAAAATCAAAAGATCCGGGTTGTTTAGAGCAATATAGTTTACAGCTTCTTCGCCACTTGATACCTCATCTACTGAGTATCCTAGCCGTCTGAGTATTTCTGCGGCAGTCTTTCGATGTTCTTTCATATCATCGCATACGAGCACTTTTTCCTTACCTGTAGGGATTTCATTAGAAACAGGTTTCTCGCAACAAGACATCTGTCCACCACCCTTTACTGGAAAGTAAAGGTCAAAGCTGGTCCCCTTTCCCTGATTACTTGTTACATCTATAAATCCGTCATGGTCCTTGACCGTTCTCCAGACTATTGTCATGCCCAGGCCTGTGCCGCTCCTTCCAATTTTCTTCTTGGTAAAAAACGGTTCAAATATGCGTGAAAGGTCTTCGGGAGAGATACCAGTCCCTGTATCCGATACACTTAATACCACATAATCACCTTGTTTTTGGTCAGGGCTTCCCTCTGGGGGATCATCAATAAAATGTTTTCTTGTAGAGATCAGGATTTCACCGCCCTCAGGCATTGCCTCTGCCGCATTTGAAACCAGATTTATAATTGTTTTTGTCAAATGAATAGACGAACCCAGAACCTGTGGCAGGTTTTTTCCCAGGGCGGTCATGATTTTCACACCGGGGTAATGTACTCTCGTATTTTCCCATATGTCCGAATTCAAATAATCAGTCACAATACGGTTCAAGCAAAGAGCTTCAAGTCCCCTTTTCCCTCCTCGAGCAATCGTCAAAAGATCCTTAACCAGGGCAGCTGCCTTTTCTGCTGATGCCTTCATAGATTTTACCCTTTTTCGTAAAGGGCTTTTATCCGGGAGCTCGAGAAGCAAAAGATCAGGAGTAGCAACCAATCCATTCAGGAAATTGTTGAGGTCGTGAGCTACTCCTCCAGCCAAGACACCTAAAGCTTCCATTTTTCTGGCCTGGTAAAGTCTTTCTAAAAGCTTGTCTTTTTCTTCCTGGGCCTGCTTCAGTTTGGTAACGTCGATCACTAGCCCCCGCAATCCTACTGGAGCCCCCTACGAATAATAGGAACCGAACGAATCGTGGCCGGAAAAGAGCTCTTATCCTTTCTCAAGGCCGTGTAATAATTAAGGCCCAGTTTCTTTCCAGCCAGGACCGCCTGAACATTTGCGATCGCCTGATCACGATCCACAGGCAGGATCATATCATATAAGTTAAGACCCTTGTCGAAATCTTCCCTGGTATAACCGAAAGCCTCAAATGCGCTGTCATTAACAAAGGTTAGTCTCCCATGCAGGTCCGCCTCAAAAACAGTTTCAGGAAGCAGTTTGGCAAGCTCTTTTAAACGCTCCTCGCTTTCCTCCAGGGCCTTTTCCACCCGCTTTTGGGAAGTCATATCTAAGAAACACGCGACCATGCACAAAGGGTTTCCATAGGAATCCTTGACTAGATTGGCGGATAGTGTAGTAGAAAACCGGGGGCCTTTTTGACGGTTGGCAACCATTTCTCCGAACCAGGACCCGTGTTCTAATATATTCTCAACCACGTCTTGGGCCTGCTTTTTGGCCTTCCAGAAGTCCAGGCACGATCTCCCCAGGACGTCTTCATCGCTTTCATACCCCCACAAAGCCAGAAAGGCAGGGTTAACATATGTCAACTTTCCGTCAAGATCGGCAATAGCAATAGCGTTGAGGCTGGATTTGATTGCGTTGTCGCTGATTTCCAGGGATTCCGTGATACGTTTAAAATCAGTTATATCAAAAGCTAAACCCATTATGGCCGTATTCTTTTTTTGGGGCTCAACGGGCGCTACAAAGTTATAAAAAAACCTTTCTTCTCCATTTAAGGTTTTCCACCATTCATTTCTGACCGTCTCACCAGAAAATGCCCTGGTGTTGCTTTCCTTCCAAACTGTTTTGACATCATTCGGCAAATTTAAGTCTTCAGGCCTTTTGCCTATTACATCGCCCCAGTGAGCCTTGCATTTTGAATTCTGCAAACAATAGCGGCCGTCCGTGTCAATGGCAAAAAAATCAAAGGGCATCCTTTCAATAGACGCCCAAAGAAGATCCCGGCTTTGTTTAACGTCTTCTTTTTCTTTCTCGACCTCTGAACAAAGGTGCTCTAATTCTCTAAGCTTTTCTTCTAATTCTTTATAGCTAGGCTTATCTCGCATTACTAAGTCTCCTGTTCAGCGTGAGGGGGGTGTGTAGAATAATACCTGTCAAAATGAGCTGGTGACCCGTGTATTTATATTAGAGGCGGCCCCCAAACCAACCTGTAACTCTTTTTAAATGGGCTGCCCATAATTGTTTTGCCGGTCAGGAGTCACCCGGTCTCTTATTATCTCAAAGAGAAGTTGCACCAGAGCCTGGATTTTTCCCCTGGACAAACCGCGCTTTTAGTGAAGTCTTTCCGTTATTCTAGCTTTGGTGAGCTTCATTTGATAACCCTAAGAGGTCAAACAGTTTTTCAGGATAATTTATACAGCCTGTTGCTTTTCTGCTAGATTGGTCCGAAGCCTTGCAAATGAAAGCCGGTATTACAATAATCCCTGCCTTTTTTCATTACAGGATTGGTTGAAGATATATGTGATTTGAAATCTGTAACAGTTAGCCGGTTTGGTTTTATAGATTAGTTGCCCCTGCTTGTCAAAGTCTGCCAGGTCGTCTTTTCGCCCTGAAGTGTAGAGTGTTCTGATGATTTCCACATTTACCTCCGCAACACTGATCAGCATTCACGTTATGGGCATCAGGAGATTTAACTTGATATTTAGAGCAAAAGTTATGCCGGATGTGCAGCCTGGTAATATCAATAGGTTAGGAGGATGATAGGCAGAAAATGCACATTTTCATGTGCATTGCGCACATTTTTATGTGCATTTCAGGTAGTTTCCGGTTGGGATGGGTTATGAAATAAAGGGAAATGAGGCCAAGGATATTGAGGGAACAAAACCTGAGCATGAATGCTTTAAATCTGGGTTAAAATAAAAGGTTAAGAGGTGTTTTTTAAAAGAGATTTATGGTATTAAATAATTTGTACGGGCGCCTTAGAGAAGCACAGAAAAAACAGATATAATCGGAGGTGGGATAGATGGAAGAGCTAGGCGTTAAGATGCAGGGATGGATTGCTTTGTATGGGCTGAAGGTCTTGGCGGCACTTGTTATTCTCGTCATAGGGCGTTTTGCTGCTGTCGGGATACGCGCACTGGTCAGACGACTGCTTGAGAAAAGCCGTGTGGATGAAACACTTGTTTCGTTTACTGCCAATGTTACCTATGTGGCGATAATCGTCTTTGTTATTATCGCAGCTCTTGGACAACTTGGTGTGCAAACAGCATCTTTTATCGCAGTTATAGGTGCGGCGGGTCTTGCCATCGGCCTGGCACTGCAAGGCTCACTGGCCAACTTTGCCGCGGGGGTTTTGATGATTATTTTTAAGCCATTCAAGGTCGGTGATTATATAGAGGGTGCAGCAGTTGCAGGCACGGTGGAGGCGATAGGGATTTTTACCACAGAATTAAAGTCACCTGACAACAGAAAGATTATCGTACCGAACGCCAAAATGACAGGCGATAATATCGTAAACTATACTGCAAAAGATGTCAGGAGAGTGGATATTGTGGCCGGTGTAAGTTATGCCGATGATATCGATAAAGTTAAAAACGTGCTTAAAGATATCCTATCAAATGACAGCCGAATCCTAGATGACCCGGCTCCGACCATTTGTGTGCTGGCATTGGCTGATAGCAGTGTTAATATAGGAGTGCGCCCCTGGGTTAAAACAGCGGATTATTGGGATGTTTTCTTTTCTACTCAGGAAAGCATTAAAAAACGTTTTGATGCTGAAGGCATAACTATTCCCTTCCCACAGCAGGAGGTGCACATTCATAAAACAGAATAAGGGTTTAATATAATAATATTCTCAGAGTCAAAGGCAGACCTGAGCCTTTTTTATTTTTTGTCGTCCTGAAAAAGGGCTCCCTGGCTATACTATGATTTGAAAGAGAGGGGTATCACGGATTTCCCTCTATTTTTAGACAAATTAACTACGAAATCAGTGTACTTGGCAGGAGGTTCACGTCGTTTGTCTTCGGGCCGCGGTTCAAGAGTCAACGCACCTGTTTCGCAGGTTGTGACACAAAGCCCACAGCCTATGCAACGGTCAAGGTCTATAACAGCCGCGTCGTCAGGCCCCATGCTTATAGCATCCATCTGACAACGATCCAGGCATGTTTCACAGGCACAGCAAAGGTCCGGGTCTACAGCGGCATAATAGTTGGAGAGCACGATTTCTGCGGGCCTGGGATGCCTTTTTATGGAGCGCAGCCCTCCGCAGCAGTCACCGCAGCAGTTGCACATGGCTATAACGTTCTTTGAGCTGTTGGGCTGATGAACCAGCCCTTCCCAATCGCACAGATCGAGGATGTCAAGGGCCTCTTCAGTTGATATGTACCGCGCCATTCCCAGTTCAACAAAATAATCCGCCTGAGGCCCGAACTGCAGGCACACTTCGAGAGGTTTACCACACGCCTTATTGAGGATCTCTTTTTCCAGCCTGCAGATGCATCTGGCAACGGCTATCTTTTCCTGCTTTTTAATTATTCCACGGGCATCCTCATAAGCGGCTATGGGCCAGGAGACGTCCATCGAACGGTTTACCGGTATCGGCCTGAGAGAAATTGTCTGCTGGGCCATCTGATCCATAAAACCTCCCTCATCAAAGTACTCATCGCACAAGCGGGCCAGCTCTTCGTCCATGGCATTAATTTGAAATTCATAGATACCGATTACGAAAGGCACTGCGGAATAGCGAGCCGAGCCTTCTTTGCGCAAGCGAAAAAGCAGCCCTTTTTGAGCCATGGAATCGAGCTGTTCGGCCACTTTTACAGTCTCTCTATTCAGCCTCTTGGCTACTGACTCAGGAGTCTCCATCATCATGCTCATATTAATAAACATCTCTGCGTCTTCCTCGGTAAAGAGCTTCTCCAATATTTTCATTTCCACGCCAGATTCTGTTGTCGGATAGCCTACTCCATATTGATCCAGCTGTTCACGTAATTGATTGTAAATCTCAGCCGACATGTTTAACCTCCTTAATTTCACTGCATTAAAAATTCACTTTCAAAGTATATGGCCTGAAAAAAGATAAAAGGCTTTTTCATAAAAACACATAACTCTTAGCCGGCTATTTTCGGCTATCGACATATTGATAGTAGGTCGCTTACCAGCTTAACTCTCTTTAATTTCGGTCCGTTGCCCTTCTTGATGAGGCGTGATTCCGGCCTGTCCATGTTCCAACTTCCATCCGCACAGGTTCGGAAGGAATCGCTCGATGCTATACCAAGGGGCATCACAGCACCCACGGTGAGCGATATTGCCATCAGCAGGCTGGCCACAGAAAGATATGTTTCTTGATCATTTGTCACTTTTCTCAGGAACTTAATTATATAACAGCCTTGACTATCTTAAGGTGTCTTGCTTCTGCCTCAACCCTTAATGTCCCTAAAACCGTATTGGCCGGAATATATCACAATAGTCACAGGGAGATCGGAATTTTTTTATTGATTTTCTGGACAAAATGGCAAATATTATTTTTATAATAAATAATAGGTTTTCGGATTAACAGGTAATCTTTTGACTTTCAATCCTAAAAACTGAATCTTGTAAAAAAAACTTTAAACCAGAGGAGGTTTTGCAATGGCTGAAAAAGGATTTGTTTGGGTAAAGGATAAAGCCGGAAACGAGTTCGTGTGTCATATTGATGACCTTAAGGACCCCAAAAACATAAGTGAGGAGGATCTGAAAAATTGTTTGGATGACGCTACCATGGGTGTCAATATCGGCGATTAAACAACTATCCACGCCTTATAAAAAATAATAGAGACTTCAAGTCATGAAAGCCTTGAGTCGTTTTAACTGCTAAACGATCAAGGCTTCTTTATTAATAAAAACCTTAATATTGCTTCAGTGACCCCTAATCCGCGGCTTCTTTTGTCTCTTTTTCCTTTTGAGTGGAAATCCCGAGCGGGACATAAGCTGGACAACGGCCAAAAAAACTGGTGATAAAAAAGACGATCGCAACAATGAGGAGAATGACAGCAAGCGTGCCGCTGATTAGATCCGCAAAGTAAAGAACGGCAATAGCAATCCCGATTAAAGTTCTTATAATACGATCCGCGATACCCATGTTCTTTTTCATTTTCTCCTCCTTTAAATTAGGTTAACGGATGATCAGGTTATTTTTATCATAGGGCCCAGGTAATTTTTTTGAATTTTATTTTCGGCTCGTTTTACCCTGCATATCACTGAGTTCAATATTTAATGCATGAACTGATAATAAAATCTCAAGCTAATACCTTTCATCAACAAATCACAGTATATGTATTCACTTCATAGAAGGTAACAATCAGCTGAGCTACCGAAACGAGCAAAGTTAGTACCAGAATAAGGTTGGAAAGCGGTTTATCAAATTCCTTTCGTCCTCTTTTAATAAAAAGGCATGCATTATAAAGGCGGAGATTCCTGTAAGGCATAAAAATAAGGATCATCTCCAATTTAGTCCAGCATAGAAACCCTGGTCCTTTGGACCAGGTCAGAGTTCAGTGG
>CAZVGY010000038.1:0-29454 GCA_964627015.1 uncultured Desulfobacteraceae bacterium | reverse complement strand
GAAAACTACATTTTCAAATCGCCAACTTTACAACAGTTTCACATTACCGCTGGCATATTATCGTAATTGTTGTCTTTCGCTACCTTTCTGATCACAGCACAGGATGAAATCGAATGGATCTCAGGGCTATAGGGGGGCTATAATAATTGGTGTGTTATTTTGCTCTTGATGAATTAGTGGGTCCTGCTTACACGCATAGGGATGGAGAAAAGGGGATGACCATGGTGGGAGATAACGCTTCTTGGCACATATGAGATGGTAGGAAAAAGGAATGTTTACGCCAAACTCTTCTTTTATTTTCTTGAGGATTGCCAGAACCAAGGCTTTAACGGTATAGTACATGGAAAGAAATCTTTTGACATAAGAGGGACTTTTGGCTATAATATAATAAATTAATCATGAATTAAGTTAATATTTCCACCAAAAGCTAATGAAGGAATGGATAACGCTATACCAAAAAATACAAAATAAATTATACTTTTTTTCATTTTATTGCCCCCCCCTTCACTTAAAAGTTATCCGTAATTAATTTGTAACTTATTATAAATTAAGTTGATTCAGAAGGGCAATCTTTTCTTTTTAGATGTACTTATGGAACTGAAAAGCGTTTTGGGAGGCTAAGTATGACTTTTTGTAGTTACATACCGAAAGCGATTTTTTGTGAATAGGAATTATATGCATATGTCGGCCAATCTGGTTTATAGTCTTCAGTTTCGTTTCCCCACATAGTCCAGCCTAGTCTTTTGCCCCTAGCAAAAAGTTCTAAATAAGGGCCGGGGCTGCAAGCTTCGATAATATCATATAATTCGTCTGGCTTTCTGGAATGCTCACGTTTTCGCGTTTTGATTATATTAACTTGGCTTCTGCCTGGTTGTAATGTTCTCATTTTTCCTTTGATACCAAACAGTATCATCTCCGTTGTGTTCCTAAAATAAAAACCAACTCCTCGGCCATCCGGTTCACCGTCCTTTCTAATTTTATGCCAAATCAGGTTTGTTTTATAGGTGAAACCCCAAGACTCCAACACCTCGAGCCCTTCTTTCAAGAGTGCATTGGGTACCCATAGATAAAGGTGGGCATTTTCTGTAAGCACATCTTTGACAGGGAGGTTTTTAATGTCCTTCGTTTTGAGGGTGGCATACCGGGAAAGCCGTTTGTGCTCCGGCGCGATTTTTCCGGTCCGATTTGTAAAACGCCAGGGCGGATCAGCAAGAACGGTTGTGTATTTGCCTTTGATTTCTAATTTAAAATCATCAGCAACCGTATTTTGTGCGGCCATTTTATTACCTCCAGCTTATAGGGGAATCAATTCATTTTTTAATGAAAAAGCCCCTCCATGTCAAACCAAAAAACACAACTTATTGTGATTCTTTTCAATTCATATACTAAACCTGCCATAATGGCAAATAATTTCTTTGCAATTTTTATGTTTTAGATCTAATTCTATTGGAGTATTTTTATTGGCGATTTTAGAGAGGCCTATTAAATGCTTTAATGGCTTAATTATTCAGATAAAAATGAAGAGCTAACGTCAAAATGACAAACTTAAATAGACTGAAGGTTTCTCTTACAAAGCATGGCGCTCATAAAATAACGCAATTAATCAAAGCCTTCCCCACCGACCAGGTTCTTAAGAACACAATCAATCAACAATACGGCATCAGTATTGACAAAGCTCAAAGCTCGAAAAATCTTTCAGCCAATAATGATGATACGCTTCCTGCGATTTGGGATGAAGCCAAGCGGTTAGGCGACCAATATGTAGATGACCTTGTAATATTGGCGATTTTATTCAGCCATCATGAACTAATACAAATAATGATAAACCGTTCAACCGGCAAGATGAAAGGTACTGCATATAGGGAAGATTTCGCGAATGAGAAAAGCTATACCAATTTTGCCAATAATTTTGATGAATTAGGCTTTGCAACTTATCATAGCGTATCAAGAGTAAGTTATGATCTATCAAGAATTCTAATGAAATTCGAGCTGGTTCCCTTAATTATCCAATTGCTGACGTTTAAATTGAAAGCGGCTGGTTGGGACGGCAATAATGATTTTTTGGACGAATGTATAGTCTTGAACTTTCATAAGGCTTTTGGGCTCAGTGAAGCGGAATTTCGCCAATGGCTTCAAGAAGGCTATGTTGATAAACTTGAGGAGCAAGAAGAATTCATTGAAGAAGAACCGGAGGTCAATGATTTTAATTTCAAAAGCGGCCATCTCGAGCGTTCGGAAGCGCAAGTCGTTGTCAGAAAAGCCAAGGGAAGACTTAAATCAACTTTATTGCATAATAAGATACAAAATAAAATGTACGAATATTTGGTTAAAAACAACGGTCCCGATGCGGTTGGCACTGAGGTTGACTGCGGTATAGGAAAACCGGTTGATGTTGTTTTAAACGACCATGGCCACTTTATTTTTTATGAAATTAAAACGGATAAATCAGTCAGGCTTTGTATTAGGCAGGCTCTTTCCCAGCTTCTTGAATATTCCTGTTGGCCAAATGAAAAAAGAGCAGAAAAGCTTATAATTGTCTCCCCAAACAAGATTACAAACCAGGCTGATAAGTATATTAAACACCTTAGAGATATTTTCGATATACCGATTTATTATCAACAGTTTGATTTAGAGGCTGAGGAATTAACAGACTTTTATTGAGATTGGATTGTTGCTCTTTTTCTCTGCACGCTAGGCATACTAGAGCCATGACAAGATTACCGTCTTGATAATATCCAGTTGATGGATTCCCGCAATCAGGGCATTTGGTAGGACCTCTATCGTAGTGTTTGTTTTTGCAATATGGCCACATAGCGTTAGTCACCCAAACAGGTCATGTATCAACCACTTATGTGCGATTGTTTCGCCTAAATCCCTGTAAAAAATAGAAAAGCCAATTCGAATAATATCAAATCGGCTTCATATGTCAAGGAACGCTATTCTACGCTATGTTTTGTCTTGGTTTTGTTATTATTTCGAAATAACAAACGCTTGCAAGGATTTTCGTACTTTCTGGGCAGTAAATCTTATTTTTCGGCCATTTTCGCCGAATTATTGCTGAATTTTCCGCTATTTTCGAGGTATTTTTGGTGATTCATTGATTTGAACTTGTGGAAGATCACACAGACACGAAAACAGCCCGGCACGGTGCCGGGCCTGTGTTTGGACAATTTTGGAATTGGTTTGGAGTAGGTGCCCGGGTATTGGTCTGGGTACTTACTATACACACACCCTGTTTCAACAAAAATCTCGAAGCGATCGTGTAAAAAGAAATTCTACCCGCATGGAAAAATGTGAGGCATAAGTCATTATCCCACAGCCCGTATTTGTTGAATTTGGTTAATCTTCTTGATTACTGATTCGCGTTCCTTTTTCAGTACAGCAAATGTTCGATCCAACAATTCCATCTGAAATTTTTGTCTTGAGATCCTGTCATCCAGTTGGTTTTTGCCACAAACTTCGTAGTATAATCGGCCTAATTTTTGCTTATCAGTGTGTTTAATATTTAGGTGATGCAAGTCACATCGAAATATTCTTATGCTATCGAGAAGAGGCCGCGCAAAGCTTAGAAAATGGCCTTTACTGATAATTGCCCTATCTTCTGTCATGACTTGGCGATGTCCATCCACCATCAGCATATACAGATAGCTGCTGAATTCCCTAAGTGAAGATTCGTCCCAAGCAGGACATTTCAGCCCTTGTTCCATTTTTTTAGGATAGGGTGGGATTTGGATAGGAGGATATGCTGTTTTAGGGGAGTGATCGCAAATCTCATTGATGTTCTCTATCACCTCCAATATTTTGTTTACAAGACCACGTACTTCGTGCTCACATCGTTCCAGATTATTTCCTTTTTTTTGTATGGCTTTTGGGTTATGCATGTGCAATCGATTATACTTTTCAATAAAATAAATCGTTCTGTGGCGTGATGTCAGCATTTCATCGATACTTGAAATACGCTTACCTTGATAATTGTCCAAATTATTCCCCACAATAAAATCGGCTGGATCATCATATGCCCATTCCGTAATTTCATTGGGATTAGAATCTATTATATCCTTCAAGCACAACCATACCTTATACTTTGACATGAAGTAGTATTCAGGGACTTTATCTATTTCCTTGCATTCCCTTTTTTCTTCGTTATTAGTATAATCAATATCTACTAATTTTGCCTTATATAGGCGTAATGTTCCTGAATCGGCAAGGTAAATCCATATATGTCCCCTATCCTCAATTATATTTTGAAAATTTGAAAATTCAAGGGACGGAACTTTCTCATCTGGTTTATTCCACCACCCCCACCATACGTATCCAAATTCTTGTATATATCTTAGGTGTTCTGGTATCGTCTCATCAATAAGATCACGAAATCTCAGAACCATATTTGATGGCATAAATAAACCTCCAATTCCCGAAGATGACGATATGTCTCTCTTACGATTGAGTTATAATTTGGAGATTGTAGTTTGTGTTTTTCCACTGTTGATGACCATCTTGTGAAGCTCCAGGATAAATAACTAGCAACACAGTAAATCGGTCTAATATGCCAAAACCTAAATTATTATTTATATTTTATGATGATTTCTGGTGGAATCCGGTTATTATATAACCCTATTATGGGAATCTTAGATCAGATATTGGAATGTCTAACCTCAGTTGGCACTATGCCTCGATTGGTTCAAGGCGGGAGGATCAGATATAAGGGAAAGAATAGTGAACAGAAAAGATCGTCCAGATCGTCCTATCGTCCATCTTCTTGTTATTTCATCAATTATTCTGGACGATAACGAGAACGAGAAATGGGACGATCAAATCGGCAATATGAAATCATTTTAATCTCAAAAGCCTGAGGGTAATTCAGGGGGGATGGTTTGGTGGGGCACATTTGGGGCACATTTTTTCGATTTTGGATGGGAATATTGAAATTATTTTAGTTATTGAACAAATCAGAAATTGGTCTTGCCTGCTGAAATCAATAGAAAATGCTGGAATGTCAATGTGTTGTAGAATAGGCATCAGTCGTATTCAAATCCAGTCGTCCCGACCATTCTTTTAAAATAAATTCAATAGGTTATTTGATCTTTGCAGGACAAGAAACCTTTGACAAAAGTTTGTCATAATTGGCAGAACTATAAATAGCCCTCAAATCATCTCCGTTCGTGCGATAATACCTTTCAATTGCTTTATTAGTAATATGCCTTGAAATAGATCGAATTTGTTCAGGGCTATATTTTTTTCTTAAGGCCCTTACTGAGGTGTGTCTTTTTCAACAATAAAGGTCCACACCTTCTATTTTGAGTTCCTTGCAGGCCCTTTCCATATAAGTAGCAATAACTCAGTTAAGCTCGAATGGAGGATAAACAGCATGCAAAAAAAATTGAAATTACAGTTCGTCATTATCTTTATGGCTGGTTTTATAACTGCAGGCCTGCTTGCCTACACTCTGATAAATATCAAAATCGCCCATGCTGACCAATGGGACTGTATCCGGCAGGATCTAGATGCCGTAAGCATGAACGGTAATATCCCGGATCCTCGATTTACTATCTTTTATAATGTTCCTTCATGCTACGCTTCGAACGGCTATCAAGTCGAAAAGTTATATATGCACGGTTTGCTGGTAGCAGTAGAATATAAAAAACAATAATCCCGGGAGTATCTGCTCCCAAGCAAGTTTAAATGTATGATCATCTAAATAAACCTCCTTGCTGGATTATGTCAGGAGGGCTGCTGAAATTTCAATATCCGGACCGGTTCACCAGTCGTAAAGGACTTCCCAGTAGCGATCGAAATGGGGATCGAGCCGACTGTATCTATAAAATTTTGTCTGCCCGGTTCCGGGTGCGCTGCTGGTGTCTTCCCTCCAGTACCGTAGTGAAATAGCGGGTATGAGCCGTGATGAATTTTTCTCCTGTGCGGGTTCGACCGGATCCTCTATCCAGGTTTCCTTTTCCTCGATCACCTTCCACACAGTGTCAAACTCCTTGCTCCTGATCCTTTCTCCAACCCGGGGCAGGCCCATACTTTCCCTGAGTTCCTTGAAACGATAAGAGGAGCGATCACCGCGGTCCAGTATCCTTTCGCCCAGGATCATTATTCCTATGGCGCCTGTTGGTGCGGTGAGCAGTATGGAAAGTACAGCAACAGCCAGAATGACCTCCCCTGAGGCTACGCCCGCGGCAATGGGCACAGCGCCGATTGCCGCCTGGACAGTGGCCTTGGGGATATAGGCCACAATGCAGAAGAGTTTTTCTCTCCTGGTCAGGTCTGTTCCCCAGAGGGAGATATAGGTCCCGACACTGCGGAACACCAGGCCCACCATTATGACGGCGATACCTGCAAGCCCCGCCTTCAAGGCAACATGGATATTGACTTGCGCACCTACCAGTACAAACAGCAGGAGTTCTGCAAACATCCAGAGTTTTTTCAATTCATGTGAGATGATGTGGGCGATGGCCTCAGACTTTTCCAGGATGATGAACCCGATCGCCATGACCCCCAGAAGGCTTGCAAAAGGAACCCAGGTTTCCACAGCCCCTTCCAGCCAGGTCAGGAAAATGGCCGCCCCCATGACCACGATGGTTCGTTTTGGCGGGCGCCAGTCATATTTTTTGAATAGGCGGTAAAGAAGCCACCCGGGAACCACTCCCGAAATAACCCCAAGGACAATGCTGATGGGAATCTCCGCGAGTTTGACCCAGACGTTAGGGTCCCCTCCGCCATACATGCCTAAGAATACTGTAAAGAGGACGATTACGAACACGTCGTCCACAGATGAGGCCCCCAAGATCAGGGTGGGGATCCCTTTTTTCTCACCGCGCCCCCTGTCCATGAAATCGATCATCAGGGGAACAACCACTGCGGGAGAGACTGCCCCAAGGATAGCGCCCAGTATGGCAGCCTCCAGATAGGTCATCCCAAGGAGCACCGGGGCTGTCAGCATGACACCGGCAATCTCAAAAATCGCAGGCACGGCGCTCATGGTTAAGGCGGCCCGGCCGACCCGGTTGAGGGTGTCCCTGCGGAGTTCGAAACCGGCTCGCAGGAGAATGACAATCAGGGCTATCTTACGGAAATCGCCTGAAACGGTCATCATCTCCGGGGCCATGAGGTTCAATACATAAGGTCCGATGAATACTCCCACCAGGAGCATGCCAATCAGCCCCGGCAGTTTTAATTGCCGAAACAGATAGTCGCCAAGTAACCCCAATAGAATAATCAATGCGATGCTGATGGCCATGAATATACTCCCAAAAAAAAGCCCTGCCGGGCGGTTACCTTGCAGGGCGTCTAAATAAAAAAAACCACCTGGAATTTCAGGTGGGGCAGGTAATTTGGCTCCCTCCCCCACGACAAGCTCAATGAGGTAGAAGTCATCATCCCTGTTTCAGATGGGGCGGTTTATGGCAGACTTCATTGCCAAATTATTTGGCGGTTATACTATATCAGGGCGAATTTACTGTCAAGGGATTCTGTAGTGCTGCTTTAGTGGTTTGCCCATGTGCTGTCGCAACCTTTGCCATTTTCAGTATGCTATATAACTCCTCAGATTATGGCGGACCTCTGCCCTGGACCGCGGGTCCTCCAACCTTGCTTTGGTATTTGAATATCCTATGACATTCGAACTCGATCTATTTACGTTTTCCGGCCGGTTTAATGGTCATTCAATGACGGTATCATTATAGTTGAGGGAGGAGAAAACATCCCTGAAATCAATGCACATATAATTGTGCATGCGTGCACTCAAAACTGTGCATTTCTTGAAATGTGACCTGGAGGCCTTTCCAACTGAGAAGAGGCAAAAACCCAGGGGGTTTTTGGGGTTAGCTGGTTTTTAGTATTTGCCTTTCTAATGGTATGTATCTTGTATAGATGCCATATGTGACCTCTTTTAATAAGAGATGGAAGCTTTCATTAAAGCAACACAGCAAATAATACCCCATGAACTAACGGGTATGAAAGTCGAAATAGGGCAGGTCGATAACCAGCCAGAGAGCAATTAAAGTGAATTAATAAAAGGGATTTGAGCCATGGATATTGAATTTCATTATTATATGACAGGCATAATTGCGAAGTACGCCGGGTTCAGTGAATATGATGCTAAAATTATTGCCTACTCCTCACAGTTCGTGGATGACAACGATGTTATACTCCAGATCAAGGATAGAAAAACCCATCAAATTTATTCCAATTACATCAGCCAGACGATGGATATTTTAAAACCAAAAAAGGCGTTAATGCGTATATATCCTGTTTTTCATTTTGTCCCGGGGGAACCTATGTGTGAGTCTGCCAGAAGGGTCGACGGAAAAATGCACATGTTAAATACGATACCCGATAATGAGATCGCCAATGATCTATTATCGAAAGCCATGACGGCCTCTTCGGATATTCGGCCATACAGGATAGGTGTTGCTTCACATCCATATGTTGATACATGGGCGCACCAGAATTTTGCGGGTTTTGATGACAGTTTTAATGGGGATGTCCTGAACCCAATTCCTAATATCGGTCATGCCGAAGCCAGGCACCACCCGGACTGGGTCAGTCACCGGTGGCAGGATGACAGATTGGTCGAGCAGGATATTGATAATAACCTGCGTTTTCTCACAGCCGCAAAAAGATTGTTTGAAAATTATGCCGGGCACACCGGCTCAGATGCACAGTGGCCGGAACTTGAAGACAAATTAATTGCAATAATGGGGCGTTCCAGACGCGGTGACCAAAATTACGGCAGGGAGGACAGGATTGCTAAGTATCATAGCGGTGACGGATGGCTTCCTCCTTATAATGAAGATGACTGGTTTGATAATGCGATTGAAAGAGAAGTTCATGGTCTTAAAGACAGTGGCGGATTATTATCCAGATTAACCCTGTTCAAAGATGAGTATTTCTGGAAAGAAGGCGTAACAAAGGAAAATACAGACTGGTATAAATTTCAGGAAGCAGTCAAGGAACACCAGACGCTGGCTATGGTGCCGGTCAGCAAACTGGTTAAAACCATGGGGGTTGACCTTCGAGCTATCTAAGGGGCATCACGCTAGAAATAGGGGACGTCCATGAAAATATGACTTGACATAGAATTCTCAATTTTGATATCCATACCCCATGCCACGTCAAGCCAGAATAGATATTCCAGGTGCTTTTCATCATATAATGATAAGAGGAATAGAGCGAAAGCAGATATTCAAGGATGATAAAGATAGAGATAGTTTTGTTGAGCGTCTTAGTCGTGTAATTAAAGAAACATCCACATCCTGTTATGCCTGGTCTCTACTTTCAAACCATGTACACCTGCTTTTAAGAACCGGCAGTTATCCAATATCAACAGTAATGAGAAGGCTTTTGACCGGACATGCTGTTACCTTCAACCGCCGGTATAAAAGACATGGGCAGCTTTTTCAAAACAGATATAAATCAATCCTCTGCCAGGAAGACCCCTATCTGATGGAACTGATAAGGTATATTCATCTTAATCCCTTGAGGGCAAATATAGTTGATAATTATTTAGGGCTCTGCAAGTATAAATACTGCGGGCATAGTTATATCCTTGGAAACAATAGTAATGACTGGCAGAATATTGATTATATTCTTGGATTTTTTAGTAAAAGAAGGAAGATTGCTCAAAGGAAATATAGAGAATATGTTTCAAAGGGAATAGAAGAGGGACGCCGACCTGAACTTGTAGGGGGAGGTCTCATAAGGAGTCTTGGAGGCTGGACTGAGGCAGGGAGACTTGTTAAAGGTGGGGAGAGAGTTAAAGGAGATGAGCGGATACTGGGAGACAGTCATTTTGTCCTAGCTGCGCTCCAGGAAGCAGAAGAGAGGTTTGAAAAAAAATATGAGTTAAAAGCCCGAGGATATGATCGTGATTCTCTGGCAAACAGGGTTGAAGAATTATTTGATATGGAAAAAGGGGAATTATATACCCCCGGTAAATACAGGAAGCTGATAAAACCGAGAAGTGTTTTTTGTTACTGGGCTGTCCGAGAATTGGGAGAAACAGCTACATCCTTGGCGGGGAGATTAGGCCTCACTCAATCCGGGGTAAGCAAGTCGGTTTTACGTGGCAAGGGAATAGTAGAAGAGATGAATCTACGGTTTATTGAATAAGTAAATCATAATTTCATGGACGTCCCTCAAATGCACGAAAAGAAAGAATTGATAGATTTTCTAAACAGGAGCTGGATGACACATGATGCCCTGTGGTTTTATGAGTGTCTCAAGGAGAACGGTATAGAAAAGACGAACAGGATCAACAGAGCAGCAATAAGTTCCCTTGCACCCAGGGAAGTCAAAAGGATGAAGAGATTTCTGGGGATGGGAACAGATGATGTTGGTACGTTTGAGGAATTCAAAAAATTTTTTGAAGGGGCACGTGAATTGTGTATTCCCGATTTTATGAATGGAGACTTCAGTTTTCCGCGGAAAAATATCCTGCACTGGGAATGCAAACCGAACGAGTGTTTTGCATACAAAGGGATGATTGATCTCGGTGTGGTGGATAAATATGAATGCGGAGTTATTTACAGGGTCCAGTGCTGGATCGAAAGCCTGGGAATAGAGTTCGAAGTAGATCCAGAGATAAAAGGGTGCCTGATGGCTCAGGGTAAAAACTGTGAGGGGGATTTTAAACTGCATTTTTGAAAATACGGCTATCAGGTAAAACAGGTGCTTGTGGCCCTTGAAAAATTGGAGGTAAATCATGCAAAAAAATTATCCAATATGAGACCGGATTTTTGTGCATCAATACTCTTTGGGCTTTTTCGCTTCATTAAACCAAGTGATTTTTTCTCTTTTTTGTGTATGATGATATGAAACGACATTAACTTTTTGTTTGGGCCAATCGTTTTTTTGAACTCAATTAATAACAAATTGGGCTATCGGTTCTTCTGGGAAAATGAAAAATTAAAACAAGGAGGGATTGAAATGCCGATATTTATGATGTTTGGAAAGTATTCTTCAGAGTCTCTTAGAGGGATAAGTGAAGAGAGGACAAAAAAGGCGACTGAACTTATTCGGAGAAACCAGGGAAAAGTCATATCCATGTACGCTGTGCTGGGTGAACATGACCTCGTTTTCACTGTTGAGTTTCCGAATACGGAAATGGCTGTTGCAGCCTCAGTGGGGTTAAACAAACTCACGGGAATTTCCTTTACCACTTCTCCGGTGGTCGATGTAGAAAAATTTGATAAGCTGGTGGGCAAGGCCGAAGGTATTTAGACTACAGGCGTTTTCACATCAAGTTATTAAAAGGCCTTTAACAGAAGACCGGAA
The DNA here is from genome assembly GCA_964627015.1 of uncultured Desulfobacteraceae bacterium. Lineage (GTDB taxonomy): Bacteria > Desulfobacterota > DSM-4660 > Desulfatiglandales > Desulfatiglandaceae > CAZVGY01. The sequence continues at coordinate 18,174 of CAZVGY010000038.1, read as the reverse complement.
CCTGCGTTTTTGATTTAGAACGTAAATTCCGGGGAAAGCTGTAATCTGGTCTTTTTCAGCCTTGGCAATCGGCCGAAGGCCTGCCAGGGATTGTTCCGGCTTTTGCCTTGACAGGAAAGAAGCACTCTCATATACTCGCTACGCTCCAAAAACAGTTCTTCAGATCGGTTTTTATCAATAAAATATTTTGATTGACACGAGACAATGCACCTTAAAAAACTTCAGGAGATCTGAAAGCGTATTGTCTCCTGTGGAAAGTTTTTTAGGTTTATTGATCTTTGTGCATTGATAACCGCGGATTTGAGACTCTTGTTATATAAGCTCTGTTTTTGGTCTTTTTCCAGTATTTATTATACTGCCCGGTATATCTGTCTAACCTGCACAGTCAAGTTTACATAAGGCGGGTACATGAATTTTGCTGCGGGCCCGGTATATACGAAAGGACATCAGATTATGGAGACAACAAATAGCCTTCGACCCTTTTTCGAACCCAGGGAAATTGTTGTAGTAGGAGCGACCAGGACTCCGGGATTCGGCTACGGAATTCCGATTATGCTTCAGCAGCAGGGGTGGGGCGACCGCCTCTATCTTGTGAATAGAAGTGGTGGAGAAATGCATGGCATGAAAGTCTTTGAAAAAGTGGCAGATGTCCCTGGTGATCCTGATTTAGCTATTTCTGTTGTCCCGGCGCACGCGGTCCCCGAAGTTCTCTCCGAGATAGGTGAGAGGGGGATCACGCATGTGATAATTGAGAGCGCTGGTTTTGCCGAGGCAGGAGATAAAGGCAAGGCTATTCAGAAAGAGGCACAGACAGTTGCCAGGAAATACGGACTTCGTGTAATGGGCCCAAACTGTGTGGGTGTGATTAATACGGAAAACAGGTTTACCTCGGTCGAAACTATAGAGGAATCGCTTTCTCCTGGAAATATAGGAATTATAGCCCAGAGCGGTGTGTTTGGGACAGTGCTGGTAGACAGCCTTCCCGGTCGTGGTGCAATGCTCTCCAAGGTAATGACTTTAGGCAATCGCATGGATGTGGATGAATGCGATGCCCTGGAATATCTCCACCAAGACCCGGCAACAAAAGTGATCATCATGTATATGGAGGGTGTTGGTGAAAACACACGAATAAGAGAGGTGCTCGGAAAGGTTACCAGGGATAAACCTGTTCTTATACTTAAGAGCGGTCGAACGTCTGTCGGAAGGGCTGCTACTGCCTCGCATACGGGAAGCATGTCCGGTGAAGACGCGTTATATGATGCACTTTTTGCTCAAACCGGAGCTGTCCGTGCTAACAGCCTGGAAGAGCTGGTCGAGATGGCACGAGTGTTTGCCACCCAGCCGCTGCCGAAAGGAAACCATCTAGGCATCATAACCTCAAGCGGTAGCCTGAGTGCTCTGGCTACGGATGTTGCGGTATCTTCCGGTCTTATTCTGCCGGCACTTTCCCAGACAACTGTGGACAAGGTTATGGAAGAGGCGCCTTTATGGATGAGTGCCAAGAACCCTCTTGATGTCGGGCCCTCGGATCAATATGTAAAGGCGTTACCACTGCTTCTTAAGGACCCCGGGATCGATATGGTGGTCGCTATAACTATTGTGCCCTTTTCCGTGCTCCAGAAGTGCAGGCATCTGGGGCTCACAGCTGAATCACTCTACGGTGATATAGCGGCCCTTCATGCCAGCACACCTGATAAGCCTCTTCTGATATGCGCGGTGGGCCATCGTGATTATCTGGATCATCTGGCCGAAATATCCGGGCCTGAAGTGCCGGTTATAGCGTCACCGGAAACAGCGGCGGTGACCCTGGCCGCCTTGTGGCGGTACAGCATCTGGAAAAAGAATTTTGAAACCACCGTTTAAAGGTTTTCCGCCCTTCTTTATTTAAATGCAGAAGAGGAGCCCGTAGTTCCAAATTTGCTCAGGAATAACCAGCCCTGTTTATAATTGCCTTCTAATTTCAGAAGCTTTCTATATTTATAATTGCCCGTCAGGTTTTCTGATGAGTAGGGTTGAATTATACTTTCCCGGATTGTACCAGTCGCGCAAAATGCTCGAAAGACCTGTCATATGTTGCTTCTGCATTATTCGGGAAGCAGCAGGCAGGGAGTTCACGCATCCTTAAATGATATACAATACACTCACAGCACGTGCCTTTTCTTGAGCAGGGTTCGTAAGTGCAGTTGCAATTGGCTAAGTTCTTTTCTTTATTACATTCCATCCTGATTACTCCTCTTAAAAAGTCTTATTTAGTGAAATAAAACAACAAAATAAGCCAGGCGCTTCACGAAGGGAGCTGTCCTCCCTGTACGTGACAGGGGATACTGTGTATTACGTTTACTTACTGGGGCCCCCGGTGTCGTCAGGAAGTGATGCTGTTCCGTCCAGCTTATCCAAAAAATCCCGGAACCAGGGCGGGTTATAAAGGATTATATAAATGAGAAAGAGCGCAGTCAATGGCAGGAAAAAAATTAAAAGGTCTACGAGCAATATTCCGGCACAAAGTATTATTCGTTTGCTCATGCCCATCATTTTTCCGCGTTAGAAGATTTTCAATGCGTCTGATTTCGTCGCCCCAACCTGTTTTTCTTGAATACAAGATAGAACATATCATGTGAAATTGACAAGAAAAACCGCATTTTTTTCTTGACAGTACGTTCAGTTATTGAACATAATGCGTTCAATTTTTGAACATTTAGCGATTTTCAACTCTCTGTCCTGTTTAGGGGTAAACCTTAATGGAAAAAGAAGATATCCATATCCTCCGGCTTATGGGAGAAATTGAACGGGAGGAGGGTATCCCCAGCCAAAGAGAACTTTCCAGTCGCCTGGACCTCTCCCTGGGGCTGGTCAACACCTTTATCAAAAGGCTAGTAAACAAAGGATATTTTAAGGTGAAGACCATGCCCAGGAACCGCGTTAAGTATTTTCTTACTCCTAAGGGGCTTGCCAGAAAGAGCAAGCTTACGGTGGAGTACCTTCAGTACTCGGTAAATTTTTACAAAGAGGTCAAGAATCTTCTGATGAAAAAATTTAAAGAGATGGAAGAGGCCGATCTTAAATCCGTGCTCTTTTTTGGGGCTGGCGAGGTTGCCGAGCTGGCATATTTATACCTTCATCTTACGGATATGAGTCTCGCGGGGATTGTGGACGACGCCAGAAAAGGTGATGATTTCTTTGAGTTCAATATTGAGGGTTTTGAGCGGCTTGGTCAGAATGACTGGGATATGGTCTTGCTGACATGCCTGGATAACACCGAGCGGGATATAGATGTTCTTGTGGAAAAGGGTGTGGATTCGGAGAGGATATCGGTGTTATGAACCAGGACTCTTTTAAATGGTACGCCCTTCATACGAGAAGCAATTTTGAGCAAAAAGTCTACGACTGCCTTTGCAGCAAGACCTTTGAGGCCTTTTTACCTCGTGTACAGGTAATGAGCCGGCGCAGAAACCGCCGTGAAAAAATTTTTGTCCCTATGCTGTCCGGTTATGTATTTGTCCGCTCCGACCTGGAGCCCGAATATCATTTGGAAATACTCAAAACCCCTGGCGTGGTGCGCATGGTGGGTTTCAGCGGCAGAGCAGTGCCTGCAAATGAAGAGGAGATCTCTTCTTTGATGATCCTGGACGGCACTGACCGTACAGTTACGAATCGGGCTTACATGAAAAAAGGGGATAGAGTCATTGTGACAGATGGTCCCCTGAAAGGCCTTATCGGATTCTACATCAGGCACAAGGGCCAGTCGGAAAAAGTGGTGGTGTCAGTTGAATTGCTAAGGCGTTCCATTGCTGTAGAGCTTGAGGGAGCGTCTCTGGAGAAGATGCCGTAAAACGGGATGGTTTCAGGCCGTTCGGTTTTGGCTTTTTGCCTTATAATATTAGCTAGTTATCCTCTTTGGCCAGATGTGACCGAAGGGGCGGAGCTGTATTCGAATAAAAAATCATAAGAATCGGGGGATTCGAAATGAAGGCACTCATAACAGGCGGCGCAGGTTTTATAGGGTCCCATTTGGCGGAAAAGCTTCTGGAGTCTGGACATGAGGTATTCATAATCGACAACCTCTGGACCGGCAAGCTCGCCAACATAGCAAAAATTCAGAACAACAAAAACCTTCACCTGGTGGTAGATACCATATTGAACGAATCCGTAATGAATGAGCTGGTCTTCAAGGTGGACCATATCTACCATCTTGCTGCGGCGGTGGGCGTGAAGAATATAATGGACCACCCGGTTGAGACGCTGGATATAAATGTAAAAGGTACGGAGGTGGTACTGAGGCTGGCGAACCAGTTCAAGAAAAAGGTATTTATAGCGTCTACATCAGAGGTCTATGGAAAGCACGTTGAGCATACACTGGCCGAGGATGACAACCGTGTTATGGGCTCGGTAAAAAAGCGACGCTGGGCTTATGCCTGTTCCAAAACCCTGGACGAGTTCATGGCTCTTTCATATTTTGATGAAAAGAAATTGCCGGTCGTAATAGGCCGTCTGTTCAATACGGTCGGACCCAGGCAGATAGGACACTACGGTATGGTGCTGCCCACCTTTGTACAGAGTGCTCTGTTGGGAAAACCTATTACGGTTTTCGGTGACGGGACTCAGACGAGGAGTTTTACTCACGTTAAAGATGTGGTTGGAGCCATCACAAAGCTTATGGAAGAACCAAAAGCAGAAGGGGATATCTTTAATGTGGGTAATGATACGGAAGTCACCATAAACGATCTGGCCCAGAAGGTAAAACAAATGACAGGCAGTTCTTCGGAGATAGACCATATTCCTTATGAAAAGGCCTATGGCCCCGGTTTTGAGGACATGGAGCGGCGGTGTCCCAACATCGATAAGATAAGAAATTTCATAGGCTTTGAACCTTCTTATGATCTCGATGCAATAATAAGAAGCGTGATCGATTATTTTAAGGAATAGGACAAATTGGGAATTTTAAACATTTCTTTCAGTCGTCTTAGTCATCTCTTGATGTTCGATTAGAAAAAAGGCGGATTTTGGTTTATGAATTTTGCTGGAAAAAGGATCCTCGTTACCGGAGCTGACGGGTTTATAGGGTCACACCTGGTAGAAGAGCTGGTAAGCCTCGGTGCCCAGGTAAGAGCTTTTATATTTTACAATTCTTTCAATTCATGGGGCTGGCTGGATTATGCGCCCCAGCAAGTAAAAGACGATATTGAGGTTTTTGCCGGAGATATAAGGGATGCACATGGTGTAAAAAAGGCAATGGAGGATTGCGAAATAGTTTTCCACCTGGCCGCACTCATTGCGATACCATACTCGTACCACTCCCCCGATACTTATGTGGATACAAACGTAAAAGGGACTTTAAATATTGTTCAGGCGGCGAGGAATACCGGTGTCGAAAAGGTAATTCATACCTCTACGAGTGAAGTGTATGGTACCGCACGCTTTGTGCCAATCACAGAGGAACACCCTCTCCAAGGTCAATCCCCGTATTCCGCTTCAAAAATAGGTGCTGATCACATCGCCCTGTCATTTTACACATCTTTTGGAACGCCTGTGGCTGTTATCCGTCCCTTCAATACCTATGGTCCAAGGCAATCGGCTCGTGCGGTTATTCCTACTATAATCACCCAGATCGCAAATGGAAAAAGTAAAATCAGACTCGGTTCAACAAGTCCTACAAGAGATTTCAGCTATATAAGTGATATGGTTCAGGGATTCCTGGCTGTAGCGGCTTCCGAAAGAGCTGTGGGAGAGGTACTCAATTTCGGGACTGGCTTTGAAATATCAATTGAAAATACTGTAAGGCTTATTGCAGAGATTATGGGGGCTGAGGTCGAAATAGAAACTGAGAAGCAACGCGTAAGGCCACAGAAAAGCGAGGTGGAAAGGCTTTGCTCTGATTCGTCAAAAGCCTTAGCAATGACCTGCTGGGCTCCGACTTATGAGGGGGAAGACGGGTTCAGAAGAGGCCTGGAGAAAACTATTCAATGGTTCCTCAAACAGGGAAACCTGGAAAAATATAAAGCGAATATTTATAACCTGTAACAAAGCTTTTTAAGATCATCAGGCTCAAAGACATTGGTTAATATAAGAGATAAAAACGGGCTTTGGTTCTCTGGAAAGCCGGGACTTCCACATGAGATTCTTGATTTATTAAAGCGATTTCTACCCCAAGGCCAGAGTAAAATACCTCTTCATGAGCCTTCTTTTTCAGATAAGGAAATGAGCTATGTTGCCGAATGTATTAATTCAACCTTTGTCTCCTCTGTAGGAGAATTTGTGGATAAGTTCGAAACTATGCTTGCAGAACTTACGGGTGCAAAGCGTGTAGTGGCAGTATCTAACGGTACAGCCGCTCTTCATATCTCACTATTGCTTTCGGGTGTTGAACAGGGAGACGAGGTATTGGCGCCTGCATTAACATTTGTCGCCACGCCAAATGCGGTTTCATATCTTGGAGCCGTTCCCCACTTTGTTGACAGCGATACAGTTACATTGGGAGTAAATGGTGAAAAACTTGGGGATTATTTGGCGGAAATCGGACAGGTAAAAGGTGAAGCGTGTTATAACAAAAAAACCGGCAGACGTATCAGGGCTCTCATAGCGGTTCATACCTACGGACATCCAGTTGATCTCGACATGCTGCTTGAGACATGCAGACGTTTCAAGATTCATCTGGTAGAAGATGCCGCCGAATCGCTTGGGTCGCTTTACAAGGGTGTTCATACAGGGAGGTTTGGCAGACTCTCGGCACTGAGCTTTAATGGGAATAAGATCATTACTACCGGCGGTGGAGGAGCCATCATGACCGATGACGAAGAACTCGGAGAATTGGCCAAACATATCACCACTACGGCAAAGCTGCCTCACGAGTGGTCTTTTTTTCATGACCGTGTGGGGTACAACTATCGAATGCCTAACATTAATGCCGCCCTGGGTTGTGCCCAGTTAGAAAAATTACCTTCTTTTATAGAGAAAAAACGAGATATAGCGAATAGGTATGAGGAGGCGTTTTCTGGACTTGATGAAGTTACCTTTTTTTCTGAGCCTGACTTCGCAAAGAGTAATTACTGGTTGAATGTGATACTTCTGAAAGGTAATTTGCAGAGACAGTCCGCGTGGAGCAATTCTGGAACCTGTAGCAATGAGGAACTTTTACAGGTTCGTGATTCTATTCTTACTCTGACTAATTCAAATGGAATCATGACTCGTCCGGCCTGGAATTTGATGCATAAATTACCAATGTATAGGGATTGTCCACGTATGGATCTCTCAGTTGCAGAAAATCTTGAGGCGAGGCTTATTAATATTCCGAGTAGCGTATCACTATGGAACCAAAACTAATACTGGTGGGTGGAGGCGGCCACTGCAGGTCCTGCATCGATGTCATAGAAGAGCAAGGACAATACAGTATCAAAGGCATTATTGATTTACCCGAAAGCAGGTTCAAAACAGTTTTAGGTTACGAGGTTATCGGTACAGATGATGATATCCATACATTCTGCCGGGATAATATATCCTTTCTCATTACTATCGGGCAGATTGACACACCAGTCCATAGAATGCGCCTGTATCAGATAATCAGAAAAGCCGGTGGAATATTGTCTACTATAATATCACCTCTGGCTTATGTATCAAAGCATGCCCATATAGGTGAGGGCACCATTATTATGCACAATGCAACGGTAAATGTGGGGGCACAGGTAGGTAAAAACTGCATTATAAATACAAAGGCCTTAATAGAGCACGACGCAATAGTAGAGGACCACTGTCACGTGTCTACGGGGGCGGTTGTTAATGGAGGTTCATTTTTAGGAGAGGGGACCTTTTTGGGAAGCTGTTCCGTGGTTAGGGAATACACAAAAGTCGGTAAATACTCGGTTATAGGATTTAATTTCAAGGTTATCCAGGATCTGCCGGAAGAGTCTTTTCTGAAATAGGTTTGTCGATTTAGAACTGTTAAGGTCTTAAGGGCTCAATCGTATATGATGATACATGGAAGGATAAAAAAAGACGAGAAAACATTTATTATCGCAGAAGCCGGTGTGAATCACAATGGTAGCCTGGCTCTGGCTAAAAAGCTTGTGGATGCCGCCCTAGAAGCAGGGGCGGATGCAATCAAATTTCAGTCTTTCAAAGCACAAAATATTGCCGGCATCTATGCTGAGAAGGCGGGTTACCAGAAACAATACACCGATTCCGAGGCTTCTCAACTGGAGATGCTCAAAAAGCTGGAACTGGATGAAAAGGCCCATAGAGTTCTTTTTACATACTGCAGTGGTAAACCTATTATATTTATGTCTTCACCCTTTGATCTTGAATCGATAGATCTTCTCGTATCCCTTGGTCTTGAAAGTTTTAAAATACCCTCAGGAGAAATCACCAATCTTCCATATCTTCGTAAAATAGGGGCCCTGCAAAAGCAGGTTATCCTCTCTACGGGCATGTCCGATATGGATGAAATACGACAGGCTCTGGACATATTGGTTTCGACCGGGACTTCGCTTGAAAAAATTACGGTGCTTCATTGCAATACAGAATATCCGACACCAATGAAGGATGTGAATTTGAGTGCAATGAATACGATCAGTAATTTATTCAATGTGGATGTGGGTTATTCAGATCATACCAGGGGCATAGAAGTTCCTATTGCCGCAGTTGCACTGGGTGCTTCTGTTATTGAAAAGCACTTGACTCTGAATAGAAATATGGATGGCCCGGACCACAGGGCTTCTCTGGACCCGGGCGAATTTGCCGAAATGGTTCGCAGTATAAGAAACATCGAAAAGGCCCTGGGAGATGGAATTAAAATTCCGAGCCCCAGCGAGACGCGTAACAGGGAAGTTGTCCGGAAAAGTATTGTAGCTGCATGCAATATTAGCAGAGGCGAGGTTTTCTGCGAGTCAAATATAACAGTTAAACGCCCGGGATTTGGAATAAGCCCCATGATGTGGGATCATGTTATAGGAAGAACTGCGACCAGAGATTATTTGGTGGATGAGTTAATAAGTCTTGAATAGTATTGGTACATTATAATGAAGATATGTGCTGTAACAGGTGCGAGAGCGGAGTATGGACTGCTTTATAATCTTATCAGGCAGATCGATGATGATCCTGATCTGGAGCTTCAGCTTGTTGCTACCTGTATGCATCTCTCCCCTGAATTCGGGCTCACCTACCAGGAGATCGAAGGAGACGGCTTCAAGATAATACGAAAGGTAGAGATGTTGCTTTCGTCAGACTCTCCCGTTGGCGTAACAAAGTCAATGGGACTTGGCTTGATAAGTTTTTCTGAAGCCTTCGAACAACTTAAGCCGGACATACTTCTACTCCTGGGGGATCGCTTTGAAACAATCACAGCGGCAATTGCAGGGATCCTAGGGCGGATACCCATAGCCCATCTCTATGGTGGGGAATTAACCGCAGGCGTTATTGATGATGCCTTTCGGCATGCCGTCACAAAGATGAGCCATCTCCACTTTACCAGTACTGAAGAATACAGACGACGTGTTATCCAGTTAGGGGAGTCACCGGATACGGTATTTAATGTAGGGGCACTGGGAGTTGAAAATATAAAAAGGCTAAAGCTGCTTTCAAAGTATGAGCTTGAAAGGGATATCGGCTTCAAAATAGGAGAGAGATGTATTCTTGTCACCTTTCATCCGGTAACTTTGGATAATACTCCAGCCAAAGAGCAATTTCAAAACTTACTGGACACAATTGATGAATTCAAAGGGATGAGAATAATATTTACAAAAGCCAACGCAGATCCGGCCGGCAGAACGATTAACATGCTGATTGATGAGTTTGTGAACAATAACAGCCACAAGTCCATTTCATTTACCTCGATGGGACAGGTACGTTATTTGAGCGCCATGAAACATGTACAGGCGGTAGTGGGTAATTCATCAAGCGGAATTATAGAGGCCCCGAGCCTGGGGGTGACAACAGTTAACATAGGTGACAGGCAGATGGGAAGGGTACAAAGCCGCAGTGTTATAAATTGCAGACCTGTTAAATCTGAAATTACGAAGGCAATTACGAAGGTATTATCAAACGAGTTCAGGCAGGCGATAAAAGATTCCCCTAACCCCTATGAAAAGGAAAAAACCTCCTCAGTTATCATGAAAACGATCAAGATGTTCAACTGGAAGAATGCTTTGATGAAGCGATTCCATGACTTGCCGGTTTAAGCTCGCAGGCGGACCCTTAATGAATTTTAAAGCGGAAAATCTCTCCGGGAAGATCGATTATGAGTAAAATAGACAAGCTTTTGATAAAGGAACATTCGAAGATAAAAGACGCCATGAGCCAGCTCAGTGCGAATACCATGCAGATTCTGCTAGTGGTGAATGATGACGATATTATGGTGGGGACTGTAACTGACGGGGATATTCGCAGGGGTCTTTTGAATGGTCTTGGTTTCAGTGAAGGTATACGTGAAATAATGCATAGAGATTTTGTTTCGGTAAGAGCAGGCTCTAGTGATTTAAAGTATGCGGCTGAGAAATTGATGGCCGAGACATCCTTAAAGCAGATTCCTGTCCTTGATGACAGCAGGAAAGTAAGAGATATTATTCTATGGAGCGACTTATTTAATTTAAGCGAAAAAAAAGAAAGGGAAAAACAGGATAACCAAGTGGTTATTATGGCCGGTGGTAAGGGTAAAAGGCTTGATCCTTTCACGAGGATATTGCCAAAACCCCTGATCCCTGTCGGGGATAAGCCGGTAATAGAAGTGATAATGGATCGTTTTTATAAGTATGGATTTTATAAATTTATATATACTCTAAACTATAAAAAAGAATATCTAAAACTCTTCTTACGTGACAACCCATTCCCATATGACATTGACTGGGTTGAAGAAAATGATTTTCTCGGAACTGCGGGGAGCCTCTCATTGTTAAAAGATAAACTTATCGATACATTTTTCGTCATTAATTGTGACTCTCTTCTGGATATTGATGTTAGTGAACTCCTTAAATGGCACAAAGATCAGGAGGCTTCTATTACAATTGTCGGATGTCATAATGAGATCAATATTCCCTTTGGGGTACTGGAAATGTCGGATGGAAGGCTTGATAAGATTGTAGAAAAGCCTGTACACGATGTGATTATCAATACCGGGCTTTATGTCATGGAACCTCACGTTTTGTCACAATTCAAGACAGACATTCCTATAGATATGAATAATTTTATTGAGACCGTATCGAAGGGAGAAAAAATATCTGTATTCCCAATTTATGGGGGTTGGCTCGATATTGGGAAATGGGAAGAATATAAAAAAAGTCTAAAAGAGCTAGAGTAAGCAAAAAATGAAAATATTGATTGTCAACCCGCCTATTCGATTATCAGATAAACCACGCAATATACCTCATGGACTTGCTATAATCGCAAATATTATCAGGAAAAAGCTGGGTATTATTCCTGAGTTTCTTGATCTTAATGCGCACCGTTATTCTGATGAAGAAACATTAAGGAAATTAAGAGAAAGTGAATTTGATGTTGTTCTTATAGGGGGGTTAATACCTGTATATAAGCGGATAATCGCCCTGGCGGATATTTTCAGGAGAATCAATCCTTCTTGCGTTATAATTGCCGGCGGCAGTGCGGCAATGTCTGTACCTGACCTGCTACTGGAAAACTCGGAGGTTGATGTAATTTGTGCGGGGGAGGGGGAGGTCGTTATCATCGAACTGTTAAAAGGACTTGAGAACCACAGATTGTCGGAGCTTACCGAGATAGGCGGGTTCTGGTTCAAAGTTGGGGATGAAATAATTTCGAGCGGTAAGAGAGATCTGATTCAAAATCTCGATATTGACAGTGATTTACCTGCCTATGATTTGCTTCCCATGCATGTCTACCTTGCCAATCCTGTTGTTGGACTTGGTAAAGATATCGATTTTATATCAGGTAGAGGGTGTCCTTTTAATTGCACTTTTTGCTATCAGCCATGGGGCAGGAAATTTAGGGCACACAGCATTGACTTTGTACTGGATGGCCTAAGGCATCTAAAAGAGAAATATAACATTGATTTTGTATCCTTTCAAGATGATGAATTTATGGCAAAACCAAAAAGGGTCTATGAGTTCTGCGAAAGGGTACAGAATGCTGTCCCGGGATTGCTCTGGTCATGTACAGGCAGGGTTAATTTTGTAAATGAAGATATCGTCGAGGTGATGAAGAAAGCCGGCTGTGTTTCTATATCATACGGAATCGAATCGGGTTCTCAAAGGATGCTTGATTCTATGAAGAAAAATGCAACTATCGATCAGATGGAGGAAGCCGTCAGAATTAATAGAAAGTACGGGTTGATGCTGCCTGTTTCATTTATTATAGGCATGCCAGGGGAAGATAGAGAATCCTGCAGGGAAACGGTAGAGTTCTGTGTCCGCAATGATATATCCCTGAAATCGATGATGTATGCAACACCCTATCCCGGTACGGAGTTATTCGACTTTGCACTAGCTTCTGGAAGGCTAAAGCGCAGCGAAGTACACGAGTTTATACTGGGTCTTGAAGATGCGAGGGACTTTACAATAAATTTGACCGACAGCTTTAGTGACGAAGAACTCATCGAGAAACGGTCCGAAATGATTGAGGAGGTTTCATCGAGAGTTTCCCTTTGCTCGATTGAGGAATATCAAAAAAAACTGAAAGCTCTTTTTGGTGTTCTTGCGGACGGTTTGTTTGAAGATGAAGCTTTGGTGAGGCACCGTGCTGAGCACGGAGGAATTGATTTATTTTAACATAGCGAGTCATTATGAAAACGTTATCTGTAATTTGCGCGAGGGCAGGCAGCAAGGGATTGAACAACAAATGCATAAAAAGAATAAAAGGTAAAATGGTAATTGAATACTCTATCGAATACTCTTTATCTCTTGGGAAAGATGTAAAGACAGTCGTTTCTACTGATATTGAAGAGGTTATAAGGTATTGTGAAACTAATAATATATCTTTTATAATAAGAAATCCTGATTTTTGCACTGATAATAGTAGAATTGAGGATGCTCTTGCAGATGCTATAAAAAAAGACTCTGATGATTGTAAGTATTGCAGCCTTGTTTATGGAAATATCCCTTTAAGGTATCCGGGGCTATTTTTTGAAGCTGCAGATTTTCTGGATAAAAACAGAGATTTCGAAGCCGTCATTAGTATGCAGAATGTAGAGAAGTACCACCCATACTGGATGTTCGATTGCAATGAGCGAATATTACCAAAGGAAAAAGAAGCACATTATAGAAGGCAAATGCTACCCCAAAAAATGATCCATGACGGGCACACTCTATTGTTCAGAAGTTCTGAATTTTATAAAAGGTATGAAGGCTCTATGGATTATGAGAAGGGTTATAGATTCGCGATATTTGGCAGTAAGATTAAGCCATTAATAAATTCTGAACTGATTGTGGATATTGACACAAAAAGGGATTTAATATTAGCAGAAAGTGTTATCAAGTAGTGACTCTGTATTTTTACCCCGCCTTGAGATTTCGTCAATCTGTGATACCCGAAGTAAATCTGAAAAAGCCACTAATCAGGATTATCCCACGGCTGGATATTAAAGGGCCTAACCTTGTTAAAGGCATACACCTAGAGGGGCTTCGTGTTCTTGGAAAGCCCGAGCGATTTGCCAGATTTTATTACGAATCCGGGGCGGATGAGTTGCTTTACATGGATGTAGTCGCCAGTCTCTATGGCCGAAACAGCCTTTCTGATATAATCCAAAAGACCTCTAAAGAAATCTTTATACCACTGACTGTCGGGGGCGGATTGAGATCACTGGATGATATCAGGACAGCTTTGGCTTCCGGGGCTGATAAAGTTTCCTTAAATACGGCCGCTGTTACCAGCCCGAATCTAATAAGAGATGCATCCTTAAAATTCGGTTCATCAACCATCGTAGTTTCAATTGAGGCTATAAAAAAGCCGGATGGAAATTATGAGGCTTATACAGACAATGGAAGGGAGGAAACAGGCATCGATGTTTTCGAGTGGGCTATGAGAATATGCGAACTGGGTGCGGGAGAAATTATGGTTACCTCAATAGATAGGGAAGGTACCGGTAGCGGGTTTGATCTTGAGCTTACCAGACGCATAAGTGAGTCTGTACCAATTCCCGTAATTGCCTGTGGAGGAGCGGGAAAAGTCGATGATATATATGATGTTTTCTCCTCTGGTGGGGCTGATGCTGCAGCTGTTGCTTCCATTCTGCACTATAATTTTATTGAACAAATAAGAGATGAAGACGGTTTTGAAAAAGAGGGGAACATAGAATATCTGAAAAGCCGTAAACAGTTTTCTAAAATAACGAATTCCTCAATTGGACAGATAAAAGAGCGACTGACAGAACTAGGTATCGCCTGTCGTCTTAAAGCAATCAGCAGATAGAGGATTGTGGCTGAATTATTAAAGTCAAAAGTAGCCATTGTTGATTACGGGAGGGGTAATCTGTTTAGCGTAAAGAACGCCTGTGATTTAGTCGGTCTTAACGGAAATATTACCTCATCGAAAGAGGATGTTTTAAAGTCTGATGGTATTATTTTGCCTGGTGTGGGGGCTTTTGGAAGTGCTATAGATGCACTCAAACGGTTGGATTTGTTGCCAGTTTTAAAGGATGCTGCTCTGTCATTAAAGCCTTTTCTGGGTATATGCCTGGGAATGCAAATGCTTATGAATGAGAGCTTTGAGTTTGGAGTGCATAACGGTCTGGGGTTAATTGACGGGCCTGTTAAGCGCTTTGAATTCTCAACAGAAAAGAAAGACAAAATATTTAAAATTCCTCAGATGGGCTGGAACTCTATTGAACGAGTTAAAGAGGGAGACAGGGAAAAAAGCTGGAAAGATACTATCCTGGATGGACTGGATGATATGGATTTTATGTATTTTGTTCATTCATTTTATGCCGAACCTTCAGACCCTGAGGTTATTTTATCAAAGACTCGATATGGAGATGTCGAGTTTTGTTCGAGTCTTAGATACAGGAATATTTACGGGTGCCAATTTCACCCTGAACGAAGCGGTCTAAAAGGACTGGAGATATACAAAAATTTTGCGAAGATTGTGAAAAGAGAAAATGACGAGGTCGGATATGAATAGTGTTAAGGGAACAAAGTACGGCTTGCCTGAAGACGTTACATTCTGCAAGCGATGTGTCATGTCTAATCAGAGACCCACCTCTACTGTTGAATATAAGCATACTAAGGAACATTTACATAATACTCTTCATATAGATGACGATGGTATATGTGATGCCTGTAGATTCGCTGAGGAAAAGGACCATATTGACTGGAATAAAAGAGAAGAGGAATTACTAAAGCTTCTGGAAAGATTTCGCAAGAATGATGGCAGCTATGACTGTATTATACCGGGTAGTGGAGGCAAGGACAGTTGTTATACAGCTCATGTTTTAAAATATAAATATGGAATGAATCCTCTGACTGTAACGTGGCCTCCTATTATTTATACTGATGTGGGCTGGAAGAATTTCAGAAGCTGGATTGATATAGGTGGGTTTGATAACCTCTCCTTTAACTATAACGGAATGATACATGCTCTACTTACTAGACTGGCTATTGAAAATTTGCTCCATCCTTTTCAACCTTTCATTATCGGCCAGAAAAATTTAGCTCCAAAGATAGCACTCAAATATAATATACCGTTAATCTTTTATGGGGAAAATGAGGCGGAATATGGGAACCCTATTGCTGATAACACATCTTCACTAAGGGATAAATCCTATTTTTCTATGAAGAATTTAGAAGAAATACAGCTTGCAGGAGTGTCGGTGAAGGCGCTTTTTGAGCAATATGGCCTGTCAATAAAAGACATTCAATCATACCTTCCGGCAAAAGTTGAGGATTTAGAGAAATCTAATATTGAAGTCCATTACCTGGGGTATTATCTGAAGTGGACACCTCAAGAGGCTTATTATTACGCAGCTGAACACACAGGATTTCAAGCAAATCCATTTCGTACCGAAGGAACATACAGCAAATATAATAGCCTGGATGATAAAATTGACGGGTTACACTATTACACTACTTATATAAAATTTGGATTGGGAAGGGCTAGTTATGATGCTTCTCAGGAAATCAGGAATAAACATCTTACAAGGGAAGAAGCCGTTGCTCTGGTGCATCGGTTTGATGGTGAGTTTCCCAAAAAATATTTTGGTGAAATCATGGATCATATCGGAATGAGCCCGGAGCGATTCATAGAGCTCTGTGATTCGCATAGACCTCCTCATTTATGGAAAAAAGAGAACGGTGAATGGGTATTGAAACATCCAGTATGGAAATAACAATAAGCGCTTCATAATTGATATGGGGCTCGGAGAACTAACCCGTAAGATTGCCTAACAATAGATATAATGTTCTTTCCTAGAGCAATTAATTGTTATTTGTGTTGTAGACACACTTGTTTTTTTGAAATATTCTATTTATACCTTGAGCTGAGCAATCGGGTAGCATAATTGCTAGATTGCATTCTCCATACTACATCCCCCTTTATATAATGTGACAGGCTAACATTTAACTCATATCCGTTTCCGGATTTTTGCATCTAGTTGCAGATAGCTTCAAAGATCGGCGGATTGATAAAAGGAGAAGACAATGCTAAATCCTTTTACACCAGTTTATAACAAAATTAATGCCATTACTAATTCCAAAGGGCCTTGTCCTGACTTTCCTCTATTAATTGATATAGAAATAACTAGCAGATGTAACTTGAAATGCTTAATGTGTGAACATACCTACATGAAGCGAAAGCAGGAAATGATGACTGAAGAGATATTTAAATCAATTATTGAGCAATGTAAGGGACAAGCTGAAGGGGTTCGCTTTATTATGTATTCGGAGCCTTTTTTACACCCTGATATACTTTCATTTGCAAAAGAGGTGAAGGAGGCGGGACTTCTACTGCACATAACTACCAATGGAACCATAGTTTCTTATCAACAAATTGATGAACTGATTAGAATTGGCTTAGATTCTATAATCTTTTCAATGCAGGGGGCTACAGAAAAGGAATATTCGTTTATCAGAGGACATGATAAACTTCCATTGATTGAAGAAAAAATTAAATATCTTACTAAGAGAAGGAAAACGAACCCGTTTGTACAGGTTTCAACAACTGTAACTCAAAGGGATACGAAAGAAGATATTGAAAAATTTAAGCAAAAGTGGAATCAGTATGTGGATTTGGTGACTGTTGGCTTAACATCATGGAGTCGGATAGCCAAGTTTAGGCCAGATATATACAAAATATTAGGGATTACACCTGATCAAAATCGAAGCTATTTACCCTGCCAGGATATTTTAACAAAAATGTGTGTGTATTCCAATGGTGATATTACAGTTTGCTGTAGTGATGCAGAGGGAAAACTTACCGTGGGAAATGTTTTAAAGGATAATATGATAGATCTTTGGAGGTCTGAAGTATATAGGGGCTTGAGATTGCTTTTAACAAATATGAGAATGGATATGCTTGACCTTTGTAAAGATTGCTTCCCAGCGTATGATTTTAAGGATCAATAAATGACAGAGTTAACTCTCGATAGAAATATCTCTGATAAATGTAACAACAGTATAGTTATTACTGGTGTAGCACGGAGCGGTACAACAATTCTAGGGAAAGTGATTCATTCCTTTGATAATGTTGAATATGCTTTTGAGCCACCAATGCTATTTTCATTATTGCCTTTAATTCAACATATTGATGAAAGCAATTGGAAGCTACTATATGAAACATATTTATATGAAGAACTTTTGATCTCAAACCTTAGTGGCAGGGGAATGAATTGTAATCGTAAAGATGATAGCTCTATTTATAAAGTAAAAACAGATAGTCTTATTAATGCAAGGTTGAATACGTCATTACGAAAAATTGATGCTGAACGAAGTGCATTAAATAGTAGGATCGCCTATAAAATGCCGGATATAGCTCCATTTCTGCCTTTTTTAAAACAATATTATCCATGTACTTCGGTCATAATAATTCATCGAGAGGCTTCTTATGTTTTTAACTCAATACTAGAAAAGCGCTGGTTCAGTAATAATATGCTGAAGAATGAAAATGTAATTTGGCCTAATCGTTTTTTAAATGGCCTTCGTATTCCGTTTTGGGTTGATCCCAAGGATGATAAAATATGGTGTGGGATGGATGAATTACATAGGATTGCATATTACTATATAAAGCAAAATG
>CAZVGY010000037.1:0-29542 GCA_964627015.1 uncultured Desulfobacteraceae bacterium | reverse complement strand
CGGAGTTCCATTTTCAATAAGGGCCTCAAGCGGCCTTGAATAAATCGCCAGCCGTTCAATGGTAGGACCGGGGATTTTAGATATTTTGTTCATTCGGTATCAGAAATTGCAGACTCTGCTGATTGGTTTATAAAATATTGTGAATTTTTGCACATGAATACATAAAAAAAGAGGGCCCGGCTAACCGGGCCCTACAAATGGATCCCGGTTCCTAAAAAACCTTGTCTATGATAGTTGCAAAATCAGGTATCTTGAACACCATTATAAAACAGATCACCAGAGCATAGATACAAAGGGACTCGATCAGCGCAAGGCCGATGATCATGGTGGTCATGATTTTTCCGCCGGCTTCAGGGTTTCTTGCTGTTCCTGTAAGGGCACCATTAATGGCATTACCCATAGCTATTCCAGTCCCAAAGGCTGCAACCCCGATTCCAAAGCCGCAGGCGATGGCGATTCCGAAAAATATCCACAAGCCCGCCGCCTGTGCAGAAGCATCACCCGCAGCCATTGCCATTGAGGTGGACCCTAACACAAGTGCCGTTGTTAAGGTTCCAATTAACCTTTTCTTAATCATGTAATCCTCCTTTCCTTTCATAATATGTGGCCTTCTTCCAAAAAATTGTTTGCAAATTTATAACTAATGGGCTTCTTCCATAGAACCAACAAAATACATGATTGAGAGGAGCATGAAGACAAGTGCCTGTATAAAACTCACCAGGAGCCCCAGGAATAGAACCGGCAGTGGAGCCAGGTACAAACCCGCCAGCATAAACAGGATTGAGAGTACCATTTCTTTCCCGAAAATATTACCGAAAAGGCGTACGCTCAACGACATGACCCTCGCCAAGTGTCCAATCAATTCGATAGGAAGCATAAGGGGTGCCAGCCACCAGACAGGACCAAGGAAGTGTTTGATATATTTCATGCCGTGGAACTTTACCCCGATTATATGGGTATAGATGAACGTACAGAGGGCAAGTGCAAGGGTGGTGTTTAGATTGGCTGTAGGAGAATTAAATCCCGGCACCAAGCCTAGAAGGTTGGAGACAAGTATGAACAGGAACAGGGTCGCTACGAACGGGAAAAAAAAGCGACCCTCCGGTCCGGTAATTTCCACCATGAAATCTTCCAGTCCTTCAATAACAACTTCAAGAAAATTTTGTCCCTTTTTAGGGAGCAGCTGGACACCTCCGGCAAAAATGAGGGAACTCAAGATAAGGATGAGCATGACCAGCCATGCATGGGTCACGAAAGTGAATTCATGGGCGAAGTGCTCAAGCCCAATGGCAGATAAAATTGCGTCAATAAAAAATATGGGATGCTCCATAAATTATACCGCCTCTCCGGATGATAATTTCCATGCAGCGCGAATACCGATACTAGTGATACTGATGACCACTATTGAAAGCCCGATCGCCAGTCCTACTGGATCTACAAGGCTGTAGCCGACAAGCAGATAAATAACTATGCCCATTGCCAAAAGTCTCAGGTAGGATTTAATGATAATGGACATCTTTCTGGAATTTAAAACACCTTCTGGTGAGAAGCACTTACGGATTGTTAACTGAAGTAGATTGAAGTTGGCGATTATTATCAGGCCGCCAAGGATAATCCCCAAGGTAAAGCGTGGCGGAAATCCAAAAAAACTGGCAGTGCCCAAGATCAACAATATAATCCAGTTTTGAGTCCTGAGTTTATTGGATAGTATCTCCCAGTCCATTAAAGGTCCTTGCCCTTTTTGTACATTAGATAGAGATTCCTGAATGCTGCAACGACCCCAAGACCCAGAAAAATGAGGAAAAACCAGGGTTGAGTCTCGAATCTCTTGTCAATATAATGTCCGATTAAAGCTCCCAGCGCAATCGAGAACGCTACGGCCATACCGACAGTGCTAAGATAGGCCAGGGTCTTGATACTTTTTTTTTGGTCTTCGTCCATGTCGAATAATCAAGGCCACCGTCCTATATATTTACCTTAAAACCGTGTTGTCTCTATCACAGGTCTTCCTTCAAAGTCAATAGATTTTTGTTTTTATCAGGTCCATCACTACGGCTGCACAATCAATGGTTTTTTGAATTATTTCATTAGTATGGGCTGTTGAGACAAACATGGCTTCAAACGGAGATGGAGCCAAATATATGCCCTGCTTCAGCATGCCCTTGTAAAATTCCACAAAGGCTTTTTGGTTGGTTGCTTTTGCTGATTTAAAGTCAAAAATTGGTCCGTTTGAAAAAAATATGGTACCCATGGAACCGACTCGATTGACAGTGACCTGAACTCCTGCATCCTTGGCTGTTTTTTCAAGCCCGGAGAAAAGCATCGCTCCCTTATTTTCAAGTTCTTGATAAATATTCCCTTGTTTTAGAAGTTTCAGGGTGGTAAGCCCCGCTGACATTGCCAGGGGGTTCCCGGAGAGGGTTCCTGCCTGGTAGATATTCCCTTCCGGGGCTATGTTACTCATGATTTCCTTTTTGCCTCCGTAAGCCCCAACCGGAAGTCCTCCGCCGATTATTTTGCCGAGGCAGGTAAGATCCGGGTTGATTCCATAGAGTTCCTGGGCACCACCCGGAGCTACTCTGAAGCCACTTATGACTTCATCGAAGATGAGAAGGGCGCCATTGTCGAAGGTTATTTTTCTGAGACCCTCTAGAAAAAGTTCGTGTGGGATGATGACTCCCATATTTCCTGGAATCGGCTCAATGATGACAGCCGCTATTTCATCACCAAATTTTAAAAAGGCTTGCTCAACTGCATTAAGGTCGTTATAGGGGAGAGAAATGGTGTGCTGCGCTAAATCTTTTGGGACTCCCGGGCTTCCCGGAATTCCGAGAGTGGCTATTCCTGATCCTGCAGATATAAGCAGACTGTCTGCATGACCGTGGTAACATCCGTCGAATTTGACTATTTTTTCTCTGCCTGTATATCCCCTGGCGAGCCTGACCGCACTCATGGTGGCCTCGGTCCCCGAATTTACCAGGCGGACCATTTCTATCGAAGGTACCAACTCTACAATAAGCTCGGCCATTTTGACTTCCAATTCTGTGGGCGCACCATAACTAGTCCCTCTACGAATACCTTCCTCAAGTATGCGAACTACCTCCGGGTGAGCGTGGCCTAATATCATTGGACCCCATGAGCAGACATAGTCAATGTATTTATTTCCATCCACGTCCCATAACAGGCATCCCTCCGCCCTGGATATAAAAGGCGGACTTACACCCACAGCCTTCCCGGCTCTCACGGGACTGTTTACCCCTCCTGGGATGAATGTCTCAGCTTTTTCGAAAAGGTATCTAGATCGGTTCTTCATTTTATAAATCTCACCATAGATTTTTTTAGATTGTCTCCGTAACTGGCCCCGGCTGTTGGCGGGATGGCTTCGGCTGCGGCAAATAGAGTAAAGAGGCCTAGCTCTCAAAAATATTCCATGCTGGTTTTTTTAAATTCTTGCTCACTGAAAAGTAGTTTAAAATTAATCATTCCAGTGGATTTGGACATCCTTGCGGCGATTTGATGGCACTGTTTTCGAGTGGATCCGTGTATCATGGTATAGATATTGTATTTCCAGTCTTTCTGAGGCCTCCGCTGGTAACAATGTGTTACTTCTTGAAATTGAGCCAGTTTCCGACCTACTTCCTCAACTTTATCATTCGGCACCAGCCAGGCTACCATGGCATTGGAGCCGAATCCCGCCTCCTGATGGCGCAAAGTGGCTCCAAACCTCCTTATCACTCCAGCTTCCTTGAGTTCCCTGACTCGCCGGATAAACTGGCTTTCTGTTAAACCGATAGATTCTGCCATTGCTGCGAAAGGCTGGGATTCCAGGGGAAGGTCTCCCTGTATGAGACGAATTATTTTTTTATCCAGTTCACCGGTCATGTCGATTAACAGCAGCTTTATATTATTTTGCCATGCATCTGAGGGAATATAGGATAGTGAATACCTTGTCAAGGCAGATGTTTTTTATGTATCTCCCTGAACTCACCTTTGTTTGCCTCTTCTGCCAGGTCTATTTCACTTGAATTAGTCTGTGCAATTGTATATCTTTTTGGTAATTTTATAAAAGATCCGTAGACAAAAAAGGAGAACCCCTGTGGAGGTTTCTTGGCTTAAATAGACCGTTGTCAGAATCAATTATGAATAGAGATGTATTCAATCCATCGTATTCATGATTCATGCTTTTTGGGGATGCGTGGTTTTAAGCGTTGCTCTATATCAAGGTTAGTCTTATATATGTTTTGGAGCATTGCTGCTGGCAGGGCGCTTATTATGTTTGGGTTTCAAAAGATAGTTGAAAAGAGAATTAGACAGGCTCAGGAGAGGGGGGACTTCGATAACCTACCCGGACGAGGCTTGCCCCTTGAACTGGAAAATGATGCGCACGTGCCGGATGATCTTAGACTGGCTTACAAAATATTGAGGAATGCGGGCTGTCTTCCTCCTGAACTGGAGCTAAGAAAAGAAATAAGACAAATGGAAGATCTGCTTGCAGATATGCCGGATGAAAAGGATAAATACAGGCAAATCAAGAGGATCAATTACAAGATCATGTTCCTGAATATGATGGGTCGGCAATCTCCTCTTTTGGAAGAGGCTCAGATTTATTACAAAAAGTTACTGGATAAACTAGCTGCGGAATGATTAAAGTTTACAAAAACTATAAATTAAGAAATACTAAAAATATTGTTGACGTAAAGCCTATTTATTTGTAAAAATAAAATTAATCATACCTTTAAGGAATCTTTTAGTTGAATGCACTTGAATAGCCAAATCGCAGGAAGAACAGCAAATTTATAAAATATTGCCCCTGAATTATACCTGCGAAAAAATATCTGATCCAAATATTAATAATCTGTCCGAGATAATTATTTGATTCCAACCACCTCATTTCATCTCTTTAATGAAACAAAAAAACTCGCTTGTCGAAGGTAGTATAATAGTTCAGTTTGTACAGGTTTTCGAACAAAGGGTTAAATCAGTATTCGCAAAAACGACTTATTGTTAAAATTAATTGTCGTGGGAAAATCTGAGGGCTGTCTCTTGGGTCCTTTCTATTCGGTGCATTGTTAACATCTGAATTTTGACTATGGCAAAAGAAAATCTGTCCCTACATTTTTATTAAAAAAAGCTTCATGATACAAAACATACGGGTGTTTCAGGCTTTTTAAAATGAATAATTTCGTATTCCTTTATGTCGAAGAGTTCGAACCAGATTTACAGCCTGAGACAGATTTGATGGTATAGCCCTAAGGCGGTTTATCAGGAGACTAGAATTATGGATATGAAAAGGGATTATTATGAAGATATTCAACTTCTCGATGATAAAGTCCTCTGGTTCTGGTTTATAGCGCTTGTGGTAGCACTTGCAGCCTTTCCTTTTTTTGCTACAAACTACTATATCTATATCGCCAATTATATGGCTATCAACGTGATTGTCACTATCGGCCTGAATATACTTGTGGGCTATACAGGACAGATATCACTGGGACACGCTGGTTTTTTTGCTATAGGCGCCTATGGAACTATACTTTTTATGACCGGGTTGCATTTTCCGTTTTTCTTGGCCCTTTTGTCAGGCGCTTTTATAGCAGCTTTTTTTGGTTTTCTGCTTGGTTTGCCCGCCCTTAGGCTTGAAGGGCCCTACCTGGCCATCGCAACTTTAGGCTTTGGTATGGCCATCACCCAGGTTATAGGCCGATGGCAGCTCTTCGGGGGGAGGATGGGACTTGAGACTCCACGGCTTGACCTACTTAAACCATTCGGGTCTTTTATATTGAACGGTGATCGGGCATTTTATTTCTTGGTAGTGCCGATAGCGTTTATTCTTGTGTGGGCGGCGCGGAACCTAATGAAGACAAGAGTGGGAAGGGCTTTTATAGCTATAAGAGACAGTGATATCGCCGCCGAAACCATGGGCGTTAACCTGGTCTACTATAAGACCCTTTCCTTTGCGGTGAGCGCTTTTTATACAGGCATAGCCGGTGGGCTAATGGCCTTTCTGCTGGGATTTATAAATCCGAGTTCCTTTAATTTCATTCTCTCTATATATTTTCTGGCATTTGTCATCGTAGGTGGATTAGGTTCTATCCTCGGTTCCATTATGGGCGGCATTATTATGACCTGGCTTCTGCTGATGCTGGACAAGATTCAGGACCTACCTTACGTAGGGGCTGCCTTGTTGTCTTTTACTGAGAGATACATGAATATAGCCGGACTTCCTAACATAGCAAGTATTATTTTTGGCCTTATCATAATTCTCCTTGTGGTTTTCGAACCGCTCGGCCTGTACGGTTTTTGGATAAGGACCAAGATTTACTGGAAGACCTGGCCTTTTTAAAACAGAATTTTACTCGGCAAATACCAATGGGGTGAAGTGGCAGCAAGGCTAGTAGGACAGGTGTAAAACATAAGACTTGCAGACAATAAACAGATCTTCTGAGAGGTGCCTTCATGTTCTTCCAACTTCTTGTTTCAGGCCTTTCATTTGGAAGCCTGTATGCACTTATAGCGCTTGCAATGGTGATTATTTATAAGACCTCAGAGGTCCCCAACTTTGGCCAGGGCGAAATGGCAATGATTTCCACCTTTGTCGCCTTCACCCTTATGGAATCCTATGGGTACTCCTATGCCATCTCTTTTACAGGAGCTCTTGTATTTGCAGCTCTTCTTGGGATTTTTTTAGAGTTTGTGTTTTTAAGGCGGGCTAAAGAACCTAATATTCTGAGTTTTATTCTTATTACCCTCGGTTTTCAGATGATTTTATATGGCCTTGCGAGCTGGAAATGGGGTGCCGAGCAGATGGATTTTTCTTTCCCGGTCTCTGATTTTAATATTATCAATTTAGGGCCAGCAGTGCTAAGTTATTTAAATTTAGCCACACTCCTTATAGCCCTTTTTCTGATGCTCATGCTTTTTCTTTTTTTCAGATACACCAAAGTGGGTATTGCCATGAAGGCCACTCAGCAGAATCCTATCGCGGCTCGCATAAATGGTATTCGAACGAACAGGATCATGTCGGTGACATGGGCAATGAGCTCCGTTATAGGTGCCGTGGCAGGCATGCTTTTGGCGCCTATTGCCACCCTTGACCCGAATCTTATGCTTGACCCTCTCCTAAAGGGTTTTGCCGCGGCAGTTCTCGGTGGAATGACCACCCTTATAGGGGCCGTGTTGGGGGGGTATATACTTGGAGTAGTGGAGAACCTATTCGGTGGCTATGTCTCTCTGGAATTCAAATCGGTTGTTGCATTCGGAATTATAGTGTTGGTGCTATGTTTCAAACCGAGTGGACTCTTCGCAAGACACTATGTCAGAAAAGTATAAGCCTGGAGCCCGGGCCGTTAGTGCGGTTGGGATATCGGCCTTTAATAACATGGCAACCTGAGGATCATCTCTTGACTTCGACCGGAGATTTAACAAATGACGAATGAAATATTATTTTCAATGGATTGCCTCAGCATAAGTTTTGGTGGGTTAGTTGCAGTGGACAGGGTGAGTTTTGATGTGAAAACCGGTACCATCTTTTCTATCATTGGGCCAAACGGAGCAGGTAAGACGACTATCTTCAACTGTATAAGTGGTCTTTATAAACCTGATTCCGGGGGCATCCTTTTTAAGGGTGAGGATATAACGGGCCTCAAACCATACAAGATAGCCCAGAAGGGGATTGCGAGGACATTCCAGAATATCGAACTTTTTTCCATGATGACAACTATGGAGAATCTGATGCTGGGCCGCCACCTGCATATGAAGACGGGTATCTGGAGCGGCTCTACTTTTTTCAGGCGAGGGTCCAAAGCCGCCCAGGAGGAGATAAGACACAGGGAGCGCGTAGAGCAGATCATAGATTTACTTGATTTACAGGCGGCCAGAAATCAGTTTGTGGGTGGGCTGCCTTACGGTACACAGAAATTAATAGAGTTGGGAAGGGCGCTGGCCCTGGAGCCCGAATTGCTTCTCCTCGACGAACCCTCTGCTGGCATGAACTCGGAAGAGAAACAGGACCTGATTTTTTGGGTCAAGGATATACAGGATGAACTTGGTGTCACTATACTTTTAATAGAACACGATATGCAGATGGTCATGGACATATCTGACCGCATTCTAGTTATAAATTTCGGTAAGCCTATCGCAGAAGGAAACGCTGAAGAGGTACAGAAACATCCAGAAGTCTTGAGTGCCTATCTGGGGGAGGACGAAGACATTGAGCGCGTTGCTTGAAATAAAGAATATAGAGACTTTCTATGTGCTGATTTATGCCTTGCGAGGCGTGTCCCTCAGCGTGGATGAGGGCACTATAACCGCTATTCTGGGAAATAACGGGGCCGGAAAATCCACTATTTTAAAGACTGTAATGGGACTCCTCGATGATCAGCCCGACAAAGGAACAATAGAATTTGAGGGCAAGAGGATCGACGGTAAAGATCCTGAGATTATTGTCAGGATGGGTATTTCTTATGTGCCTGAGGGGAGGGAGGTCTTTGAGGAACTCAGTGTAAGAGAAAACCTTCTTATGGGGGCGTATATAAGAAGAAATCGGGCGGCCATAAAGAAGGATTTTGATCAAATATATAGTTATTTTCCAGTGCTAAAGGAAAGAGCCGATCAGTGGGCAGGAACCCTTTCCGGGGGTGAGCAGCAAATGCTGGCCATCGGTCGGGCACTGATGAACCGGCCAAAACTTCTGTTTCTTGATGAACCGTCACTTGGGCTTTCTCCACTTCTGGTAAAGGAGATATTCAAGATTATAAAAACCATAAATATAGAGAAGGTGACCATATTGCTCGTTGAACAGAATGCGCGCATGGCCCTTAACATTTCCGATATAGGTCTTATCCTCGAAAACGGCCGTTTTGTAATGAAGGGGAGGTCCGAGGATCTTAAAGAGGATAAAGATGTCAAGGAATTCTATTTAGGCATTAGATCGGAAGAATCTGCCAAAGGCTACCAAAGATGGAAGAGAAAAAAGAGGTGGAGATAAATTGACCATGTTAGCTGAAACTGTACCCAGGGTCTTAATGGAGACCGCACGGAAAAATGGCGACCGGGTGGCCATGCGTAAAAAGGAGTACGGCCTCTGGCATGATATTTCATGGAACGAATATTTTGACAAGGCCAAATATATTGCCTCCGCTCTCATATCCATGGGCCTGGAAAAAGGTGATTGTGTCTCCATTATAGGTGACAACTGCCCTGAATGGGTGATCGCAGATATGGGTATCCAATGCGCCGGAGGTGCTGCGACTGGAGTTTATGCCACTAATTCCTGGCCACAGGTCGAATATGTGGTACAAAACTCGGATTCCAAGTTTTTCTTTGTGGAAAACGAAGAACAGCTAGACAAATGGCTTCATTTTAAAGACAACGTTCCTTTGTTGAAAAAGGTAATAGTCTGGGACCTGGAAGGCTTGAGACACTTTACGGACCCTATGGTTATGACTTTTGATACTCTGCTGGACATGGGGCGCGAAGTATTTCAAAAGAACCCTGAACTTTTTTTTAAGCGTGCGGAGGAGATCCAGCCTGAAGACCTCTCTGTCCTTATTTATACCTCAGGTACCACAGGTCCCCCAAAGGGCGCTATGTTGACCCACCGGAATGTACTCTGGGTGGGCAGGGCCATATCCGTGTATAACCCGGTTTATGAGACAGACGAAGTTATGTCGTTTTTGCCCCTTTGTCATATTTTTGAACGTCTTTTCTCAGTCTTTGCCCATATCACTTATGGTTATATAGTCAATTTTATAGAAAGCCCCGACACTGTAACTGATAACATGAGTGAAATTTCCCCAACCGTCGGGTATGCTGTCCCCCGTATATGGGAAAAATATCTTTCCGCAGTATACATAAAGATGTCAGACGCCACCTGGTTCAAGAGGGTGGTCTTCGGAGCGGCGCTCAGGATAGGAAAGGCAAGGGCCAGTTTAAGGATGAATTTTAAACCTGTCCCTTTTTATTTAGAGATAATGTATCAGATTGTTTATTTTGCTGTATTTAGGAAACTTAAGGAGCGTTTAGGGTTTGATCGACTGAGAGTAGCATATTCAGGAGCGGCTCCGATATCTCCCGATGTTCTTCATTTTTTCCAGTCCATTGGGGTTAATCTCATTGAGGGTTACGGCCAGACCGAAGCTACAGGGGTGACCTCGGCTCCCAAGTTGGGCCAAGTAAAGATTGGAACTGTGGGTCTTCCCCTCCAGGGAACAGAGGTTAAGATAGATAAGGATGGCGAAATACTGGTGAGGGCCCCCTCGGTGTTTAAGGGATATTATAAGAATCCAGAAGCCACAGAAGAGACCCTGATAGATGGCTGGCTGCATTCGGGAGACGTGGGAGAGCTGGATGAAGATGGCCATCTCAAAATTACTGACCGAAAAAAAGATATTATGGTTACAGCAGGGGGTAAAAATATCACGCCGCAGTACATAGAAAATAAATTGAAGTTCAGCCCTTATATCAACGATGCAGTTGTTATAGGAGATAAGAGGAAATTTATCGCGTGCCTGGTAATGATTGATGAGGATAATGTAGTAAAATATGCCCAGGATAACAAAGTACAATTTTCGACGTATAGGGATCTGACAGAGAGTCCGGAAATAATAAAACTGATACAGAGAGAGGTGGACACTGTGAATGATTCATTGTCCAGGGTGGAACAGATAAAGAAATTTACGATAGTGCCCAAAAAGCTCTATGAGGAAGACGGAGAGGTCACCCCAACCATGAAGGTAAAAAGAAAATATGTTAATGAGGCCTTCAGCGACCTGATAGAGGCGATGTACCGAGGTGGCCGGTAGTTTCTCAAGATTAGAGGCGGTTTTTTATCGCCCCGAGTGGCCATATAATAAGACCTAGTTCCTATGAACCGAAAGGAGGGAGGAAATGAAAAAGCACTTTTTTTTATTTGTGATGGTTTGCGGTTTGCTCCTATCCATGTCTGCAGTCCCTTCAGTTCAGGCAGAGAGGGGAGTTACAGACACGGAGATTCGAATTGGACAATACGGCCCGCAGACAGGGCCGGCAGCTTTATGGGGGGCTGTAGCTCGAGGGACAGGTTGTTTGTTTGAGATGATCAATGCCGAAGGTGGCATCCATGGCCGTAAGATTACCTATTTTCTCAGGGATGACGGTTATATGCCGCCCAAGACAAAGGCCATCTGTAAGGAACTGGTAGAGGACAAGGAAGTCTTTGCCATGGCCTCCGGCGTGGGCACGGCTACGGGCATGGCGGTCAAGGGCTATCTCCACAAAAACAAAGTCCCCTGGGTTGGGCCTGCTACCGGATCAACTCATTGGGGTTATCCTCCTACGAGATATCTTTTTGGTGACTATCCCCTCTATGCAGACGAAGCGGCTATCCTTGTCGATTACGCAGTAAAAACCCTGGGTAAGAAAAGGATAGCCTTCTTTTATCAAAATGACGACTATGGCAAGGAAGGTCTTTATGGGGCGGAACTGGCCCTTAAAAAACTTGGTATGGATTTTGTTACTACTGTTTCCGTCGAACCGCTGGATACAGACCTGAGTTCTCATTGTCTCAAGCTGAAGGGCGCTAATCCTGATTGTGTAATAAACTGGCTTCTCCCCAAACATGGGGCTATCATATTGGGCACGGCCGCAAAGATGGGCTTTAAACCCCAGTGGATGACTACCAGTACTCTCAGTGACACGCCCATTATGTATAAGATCAGCAAAGGGCTTTTCAAAGATGTTATCCTGACAAGTTTTGCAGAAACTCCGGACTCCAATCATCCACTTATGAAAAAATACAGGGAGGCCCACGCAAAGTTTACGCCCAAGGACAGATGGGGAATCTTTTTCTACGCAGGAATCTACTTTGCTGAGCCAATGGTCGAAGGTCTTAAACGGTGCGGCCGGGATCTCACTGTGGAGAATTTTGTCACTGCAATGGAATCCATTAAGAATTTTCAGGGTGTAGGACCTGAGATAACTTACGGACCTAATTTGAGACAGGGCACACGTTCTTTTTTCGTGGCTAAGTGCGGGGAGGGGGGCGAGCTAATACGCCTGTCTGACTGGATAGAATCGGGTATAGATGTACAAAAAATTGTTGATAAAGTTAACCAATAGAACGGCATGTATAAAATATCTTAAATGGGGTTGTGCTCTTGCTTATATAAGGGATCTGGTAAAGATTAGAAGCTCTAATTGAGGAGGTTACGGCAATGACTGAGAAAATAAGAGGCTTGCCCAAGGGTAAATTTTCCGTAGTCGGATTAGCTGCTATCTTTATGGTTTTTATTGCTATGGGGTGTTCCTGCCCGCCGCCACAAGGTTTTGACGCTGGAATTAGCGGCCCACAGATGATCGTGGAGCCGAGCTCCATAAGTCTAGGCGTCGCCACATTGACCAAAACTCCAATCATCTTTAGAGGAAAGGGTTTTGATCCGGGAGATTCGGTTTTTATAAAGCTTTTGGGAGTGAAGAAGGGTGATAAGTCAATTGACTTACCTGTTGCAGATGCAAATATTGGTAAGGATGGCGGTTTTACGGCAAAGGTCAGTACACTCGTAAAAGTGAGTGAGATTTTGAGAGCCCAGTTGGGTTCGAACAAAAAAATGGAAACCATTATTATAGTCAACCAGCCGCCAATGCCTCCTGGAACTTATACGGCCAGAGCTGTTAGCATGGAGTCGGATAAGACCGCGGACTGCGTGTTAATAGTAAATGAACCTTCTTTTATGGACAGCTTTAAGGACTGGATAGGCGGAATGATGGGGAAGATAGTAAAAAAGTAAAGGCGCCCTAAAGCCAGGATTGCCTGGAAAAGGATAAGGCCTTCCCGAGAAAATTCTCGGGAAGGCCTTTTTAGTTAATCAAGGGGCTGCTTATACCTTTAAGAGTTAAGTATTTTTTTTGCGCTTTCGTCGTTATAGTCTGAGACATGAGGAATACCTGTCTCTCGAGCAGTTTCCCTGTTTCCAGAAAGAATATCGTTCCTTGTGATTTGGTCCAAAGAAAATTTTCTTGCGCCGGCCATAAGCTGTTGCAGGCCACAACCCAGCTTGTCGGCGAGGGTCCAGAATGCTATGGCTCCGTAAGGAATGTTTTTCATCTCTTTTTTACCCACCTTTTTCTGGACGTCGTAATAGGAGGCGAATATTTCCTCAGCAGTATTGCCCAGACTGCTGACCGTCTTTGGGAGGGTGTCCCAGTTGCCATTGAGTTTTTCCTTTCTTTCTGAATGAAGTGCTCCCTCAATATTAGATCCCAAAAAGGCTGGTATCATTATCGCCCTGCCCATACAGATAAGTTTGGTATAAGGGGCGCCCAGAGCCAAGCCCTTGAATATAGAGTCTTCGAGGGCAAAGCCACCTGCAAAAGACATATCAACTACCTTACTGCCCTTCGCCGAGAGGATACTTGCATATTCATAAGCTTTAGAGTGGAGATTGATTGAGGGCACCCCCCAGCTCTGCATCATGTTCCAGGGACTCATGCCCGTGCCTCCACCTGATCCGTCTATGGTAAGGAGATCAAGCTTTGCATCTGTGGCAAATTTAATCGCCATGGCTAGCTCTTCCATACCGTATGAACCTGTTTTGAGCGAGATTCGATCAAAACCCAGGCTGCGAAGGTAGTCCACGTTTTTCATGAATTCTTCACGAACAGCTTGGATATTGCCGATATCTGTATTGCCAAGGCGGCTGTGGCGGGCGAAGGATTTGATAGCCCCTTCTTCAAACGCCTCTTTTACATGAGGCTGTGATGGATCAGGGTCTAGGACATAGCCACGCTCTTTAAGGAACATGGCGTAATCAAGGCTATTTACTTGGATTTCCCCTCCAATGTCCTTAGCTCCCTGACCCCATTTCAGTTCTATAATACATTTGTCTCCATATTTATCCGCAACAAATTCCGCAACGCCGTTGCGGGAATCTTCAACATTGAGCTGGACGATGATCGCCCCATACCCGTCATGGTAACGGAGATATACATTTATACGGCGCTCCAATTCAGGGGCGCTTTTTATCTTGCCTTTTCTGGCCTTACCTTTGCCTATCTGGGATGACCGGTCTACCCCAACCACATTTTCCCCTATGACAACGGGTATACCTAAAAGTGAACCACCTATAGCAAAAGACTCCCAGTATTTTTCCGCTATGAAAGTAGAACCCAAAGCGCCGGTCATAAATGGCATCCGGGTTTTTGTCTTTATCGAGCTGCCGAACTCGGTTTCAAGACTGACATTCGGAAATATACAGTCGTCAGGGTCATTACTCAATCCTTTCGAAAGACCATGAGACCCATAGGCATATCCTTGTATTCTGAGAGAATTGTAAGAGACTCCGACGTGGGTCGTATTGTTGGCTCCAGCGGTGACTGTACCGAAGTCTCGCGGGTACAGCAGCTTCCGTCCCACAAGACTGGAAAGCCATGTTTCGCATTTACCCTGGCAATCAGACCGGCAGAGTGTGCAGAGACCAGACTCTGCGGGATTACCTCGATTTGTTGTTCCTAATACATCATTACTTTTTGAAAATCGCATCCTGAAAACCTCCTCACTTAATATAGGGATCGCTTAAATTGGACAAAAAAAAGACGTCTCACCAAAATGGAAAGACGTCTTTGTCTTTTGTACAAATTTCCACACGCCATTGTGCGGGATTTTTGTAAAAAAAATTATATAAACTTAACTATTCAAGTAAAAATTAATATTACTGAAGTTTTAAAATATGTCAATAGATATTTTTATTATTCGGGGTTCTTTTCAGCGGCTCATTGCAGTTTACTGCAGAAAACATGTCAAAGGATGCGGCCGACAGCTCAAATTTCATCTGATATAAGAATGGCCTCAGCAACATGGCGAATGGACTTGCGGGAGTCCATGCTTCGTTTTTGAATCCATCGGTGCGCTTGTTCGCCCGTCATATTACGTCTACGTATGAGAACCTCCTTTGCGCGTTCAACCAGTTTACGTGTCTCCAGTTCCTCCTGTATAATTTTAGTTTTTACCATAAGTTCTGTGTTTACAATGGCGACAGCTGCCTGGTTTGCTACAGCAGTAATAAGGTTTACTTCGGGCTCAGAGAAATCATGAGGCTCTACAGTAAAACAGTTAAGAACGCCGATTACTTTACCTTCTTTGACTTGAAGCGGTACACCCAGCATGGAAACCAGACCCAATTTTTTGGCCATTTCTTTTTCTTTAAACCTTGGCTCTTTTAAAACATCTGTTATCATTAGCGGTCTGTTATGCGTAGCTACAAAACCTACTACTCCTTCTTTCAAATCCAGAGCGCGATCTAATACATATTCAGGGTCAATGGCTTGAGTGGCCTTTAACCTTATTTTCGGGGGGCTCTCATCATCGTCAATGAGCCAAAGAGAACAGATCTCTACACCCATCACTTTGGCGGTTACCATTACTATAAGCTTCAATATATCTTCGAGATACAGTTCTGAAGTTATGGCTCTGCTGATATCGCTAATGGCCTTAATGTAAGTCTCATATGTTTCAGGGCTTATTTTTTCCATTGATAACTCGGTTAGAATAATCCTCTAGAATAATCCTGCTTAATTTCTGTTGAATAATTAATCGGGCGTATATGCTTTGTGACTGCGAGGTTACTAAATCCAAAATACAGCCTAGATGAAAATGTCTGCTTTTTCAACATCAATAAGGTTAATGTCTTCGTGCTCGAAAGGAGATTAACCAGGATTCCATACATCATAGCTGCTCGAGCAGCTTTTTATGAATGTTGTCAAAGGCTCCATTTGACATGATAAGTATAACATCCCCTGGCAGGGCCTTTTTTATCAAAGCAGATAGTAACGCTTCTGTGTTTTCATAGAACGAGGCGTTGACATGTTTTTTTTTCAGGTCCTCTACAAGCCTCTCAGAAGAAAATCTTTCTTCTGAGGGAATCTTTTCAATCATTGTAGGCCGGGGAATCATGACCATATCGGCCTGGTCAAAGGATGATGCATATTTCTCCTGAAAAACCTTACGCCTGCTCGAGTTGGATCTGGGCTCAAAAAGGGCTATCAGACGGTGTTTGCTGAATTTTTCCTTTACAGCAATTATGGTCTCCCTGACAGCGGTGGGATGATGAGCAAAATCGTCTATAATGATGATATTATGCTTTTCACCGATTTTTTCCTGTCTCCTCCTGACTCCTCTGAAATCTTGGACAGCCTTTAATAGTATACCTGACGGGATAGCGAGGTAGTCGCCAAGGGCAATACAGCCGAGCAGGTTGGATATGTTGTGCCTACCATATAGGTGGGTTGAGAGCCTCATATAATACTTTCCGCCTTTAAGTATTTTAAGAGTGGTGAGGGCTCCCTGGAAGTTAATATCAACTGCCTGCCAAAGGGAACCTGGAGAAAAGCCATAGGTAACAAATGGACATTTGGCCCTCTTGATTTCAGCGGTGATTATAGGGTCATCTCCGTTGGCAATTATGAGTCCCCCATCGGGCATAAGATCGATTAATTTTCTGAAACTCTCAATTACATGGTCCAGGTCTCGGTATATATCCGCATGGTCGAATTCTATGCTAGTGAGAAGTGTGATCAAGGGTTTGTAATGCAAAAACTTGGGACCCTTATCAAAAAAGGCCGTGTCATATTCGTCCCCTTCTACAATAAAATATTTCCCTTTTCCCAGCTTGAAGCTGCTCCGGAAATTCAGGGGAATTCCTCCGATCATGAAACCGGGATCCATTCCGGCTGATTCTGTGATCCAGGCTGCCAAGGAAGATGTTGTGGTTTTGCCATGAGTTCCAGCTATGACGACAGAGCTTTTGTCTCTGAGAGCAAACTCTTTTAGAGCCTGGGGAAAGGATAAATAGTTTATCTTTGTGTCTGCGAGTGCAACGGCTTCTGGGTTATGTTTTGTGATCACGTTCCCTACAATAACAAGATCGGGATGTGGATAAAGGTTTTGAGGGCCATATCCCTCTAGGATCTGGATTCCAAGACCTTCCAGGAAATCGCTCATAGGAGGGTAGACATGCTCGTCCGAGCCTGTGATAATATAACCTTCGTTTTTTAGAATACCGGCCATCGAAGCCATTCCGGTGCCGCAGATCCCCATAAGATGGATGTGCCTGACATCTTTAGGGAGGCGATTCAGCGCCGGGGAAAGTCCTGTCTTCATATTTTGCTCCTGGATCTGAGTTTTAATTGAAATCTCTCCTTTCTGGCCGAAGTCTGAGTATGTCTTTGCAGTAAAAAAACAACTTGCCATTGTTGCTGGAATTGTGTATATAAAAAAATTTGCAAAATAAAAAAAGCATCTACGACCTCTTACCACTGTTTAGCAGTCGACTGAATCCTAGGGTATAGTCTTTTGACAAAAACTTTCCTTTTTTAGCGGCGGCGGTGTGGAATGGAAGAGGTCTTAAAAGGAGACTCCGAAATGTCCAAAGTATGTGAAATTTGCGGCAAAAGACCAGTTGTCGGCTATAATATAAGCCATGCCCATAACAAAAATAAGACTCGGTGGTATCCTAACCTCCAGCGTGTGAGATGTGTTCAGGACGGCCAGACAAGGAGGATTAGGGTCTGTACTAACTGTATCAAGTCCGGCCGCGTGGCCAAACCCTGATGTAATGACCTCTGAAAATCTCAAAGCCTCTCCACGATAAGAACGTCTTTAACCTTTTTGATGGCTCCCATAATATCCTGTAGCTGTGTATAATTTTCCACCTCAATGGTAAAAAGGGCTATGCCCTTTTTATCCATGGTGGTTTTAACGTCGGCTTGGACTATGTTTGCGTCTTTATGAGTCATAATCGTGCTGACCTCTGACAGTATGCCTTTTCTCTCCACGCTCGTCACTCTCAGCCTTGCCAGATAAGTCTCATCTCTGGAGGGCTCCCAATAAACATCCACCAACCTTTCCGGGTCGGCGTTAACAATGTGCCTGCAATTTTTATGGTGAATCGTGACTCCGCGTCCTCTGGTTATGAAACCTATTACACTTTCTCCCGGCACGGGGTGGCAGCAATTAGCAAATCGGACCAGCATGTCACTAACTCCCTTTACTTTTATTCCCTGGTACCCTTTTTTGCGTTTAATGCTGCCCACCATCTTGCTTACAAGACCGGAGGGTTTTTCGTCCTTTATGGCCAGCTTCGGTTTTAGTCGCCCTACTACCTGTCTTGGCGAAAGATTTCCAAAACCGATTTGCGCTATCATATCTTCTACTGAATGAAAAGAAAATCCCTTTGCGATAGCCGAAAGTTGTTCGCTTTTCATTATACCCGTCAGGCTCAGATGCTCAATTTCAAGGGCCTTTTCCAATATGCTTTTCCCTAGGCTGATGCTCTCATCCCTCTCCTGATTTTTTATCCATTGCCTTATTTTTGTTTTGGCGCGGGAAGTCTTTACAAATTCCAGCCAGTCTTTGCTGGGGTGCTGTTTGGGAGATGTTATGATTTCCACCACCGATCCGTTTTTCAACTGGTGACGGAGCGGAACCATCTTTCCATTAACCTTAGCTCCCATGCATTTGTCTCCAACCTCTGAATGGATGCTGTAGGCAAAGTCAACAGGAGTTGCTCCTTTGGGAAATTCTTTTACCTCACCTTTGGGTGTGAATACATAGACCTCATTGGGGAAAAGATCCATTCTGACTGTTTCCAGGAATTCTATGGGGTCTTTCAGGTTCTGCTGCCATTCCAGAAGTTGGCGGAGCCACGCAAACTGTTTATCACCAGTTTGCTTAACCCCTCCTTCTTTATATTTCCAGTGGGCGGCGATACCCTCTTCTGCTACCTTATCCATTTCTCGAGTGCGGATTTGTACCTCCATCCTCTGTCCGACCGGACCGATCACCGTCGTGTGAAGAGATTGGTACATATTATCCTTTGGAACCGAGATATAATCTTTAAATCTTCCTTGAACCGGTTTCCACATTGAATGGATATGCCCTAACACTTCGTAGCATTCCTTGATGGTATTGACTATTACCCTGAAGGCGAGAATATCGTGAACCTGGTTTACCGTAAGGTTCTGGTCGAGCATTTTTTTATAAATACTATAAAAGTGCTTGTCCCTTCCTTTTATGATAGCATTGATCTCGTATTCTGACAGCTTTTTGGTAAGCAATTCTTTGATTTCTCTTATGAATTTTTCATTTTCCCCACGTCTCTGGGCCACCAAGCTCTTGATTTCCTGATATATGACCGGTTCCAGGTAGTAAAGACATAGATCTTCAAGATCGGATTGTATCCAATGGATACCCATCCTTCCAGCTAGGGGCGCATAAATATCCAGTGTTTCCTCGGCGATTAGGCGTTGTTTTTCCGGTGGCTGGAATCCTAGTGTCCTCATATTATGTAATCGGTCAGCGAGCTTTACCAGGATCACACGTATATCCGACGACATGGCAAGAATCATTTTTCGCACATTTTCGGCCTGTCTGTGCTGGGGGCTGCGAAATTTCATCTTGCTGATTTTTGTAACTCCATCCACAATATTAGCTGTCTCCTTGCCAAAGAGCCTTTCTATTTCCTCCAGGCTGACATCCGTGTCTTCCATGGTATCATGGAGCAAACCGGACACGATACATACGACATCCATTTTCATCTGGGTTAGAATATAAGCAGCCTCGAGCGGGTGAGAGAGATAAGGTTCCCCTGAAAGCCGGATTTGTCCCTGATGCACCTTGGCAGAATAGACATATGCCTTTTCCACAAGTTCTATATTTGCCTTGGGATGATAGCTGAGTATCTTAGAGGTTATGTCATTTAAGCGAATCATACAGATCTTCTATCTTTTTCTTAATAGCCCCGGTAATATTTTCAACTGGTATTAAATTAATTTCAGCCTCTGATCTCAATTTCATTTCTACTTTGTGTTCTCTAATCCCCTTGAGACCTACAGTTACACGGATAGGTATCCCAAGGAGATCCGCATCATTAAATTTCACCCCGGCGCGTTCTTCCCTGTCATCAAGCAGAGCGTCGATGCCCTGATCCAGAAGTTCTTGATATATCTTTTCAGCAGCTTCCACGACAGCCGTGTCATGCATCTGAAGAGGAAGTATGGTCACTTCAAAGGGAGAGATCGGTATGGGAAAAATTATACCCTTCTGATCATGATTTTGTTCGATGGCTGCAGCAACAGTTCTTCCTACGCCTATACCATAGCATCCCATAATAATCGGGGCTTCTTTTCCATGTTCGTCTAGAAATACTGCACTGAGCGCCCGGCTATACTTTGTCCCCAATTTGAAGGTGTGACCAACTTCAATTCCTCTGACGAACTGTATTTCACCCCCACATCTGGGACACCGGTCCTGTGGGGTAATTATACGCAGGTCTCCAAAAGATTCTACTTCAAAATCCCTTCCCGGAGTTACATTTTTTAAGTGAAGATCTTTTTTATTTCCGCCAGTTACCACGTTTTTCATAACCTTTATTGCATGGTCGGCTATCAACCTAATTTTCAATCCCACAGGGCCTGCAAAACCCATGGGAGCCCCTGTAGTTTCCGCCACCAGATCCGGATGAGCTAATTCTACCTTCTGAGCCCCTAGAAAATTTCTTAATTTGGCTTCGTTTAATTCGTGATCTCCCCGGACCAGCGCAGCTATGAGGTTATCATCGTCTACCCTAAAGATCAGGGTTTTTACGAGTTGGTCAGGTGAAACTCGAAGAAAAGAAGTCACCTCTTCAACTGTTCTGGTATCCGGAGTCTCCACCTCTTCAATGTTTGCAATTTCATCAACTGTAGAAACTGTTTTTTCATCTGATGGCCGTATCTCAGCTTTTTCCAGGTTAGCGGCGTAATCGCAATCAAGACAGGTTACGATCTGATCCTCTCCTGTATCCGCCAGAACCATGAATTCGTGAGAATAACTGCCACCTATAGTCCCTGAGTCTGCTTCTACCGGTCTGAAGGACAGACCACACCTTTTGAAAATTTTAGAATAGGTTTCATGCATTATCTCGTAACTCCGGCCGGCCGCTCCGTCGTCAACATCAAAGCTGTATGCATCTTTCATAATGAATTCTCTTGCTCGCATGAGCCCAAATCTTGGCCTAATCTCATCTCTGAATTTGGTTTGAATCTGATAGAAGTTGACCGGCATCTGTTTGTACGAATGGAGTTCTTTTCTTATGAGATCAGTTATGACTTCTTCGTGAGTGGGACCAAAGCAGGCTTCGTGATTATGGCGATCTTTGAACCTTAGCAGTTCCCTGCCGTAATAGTCCCACCTGCCGCTTTCCTTCCAGATTTCAGAGGGCTGGACTGCGGGCATAAGAACCTCTATCGCGCCCGCACGGTTCATTTCTTGCCTAATGATATTTTCGACCTTTCTAATGGACCTGAGGCCGGTAGGCAGATAAGTGTATATACCGGAGGATAGTTTTCTGATCATTCCTGCCCTCAGCATTAACTGGTGGCTTATGATTTCTGCATCCGCGGGTATCTCTTTATATGTTGGTATGAAGTATCTGGAGTATCGCATAATTGTTGTTTCGCCTCTCTGTCTTGATTGAGCTAAAATTTTTTCTGCCTCTCAAACTTGCTCTGAATCGGCGAGATTTTTTACTTCTTCAATAAGTGCCTCCGCCAATTTATTTTCTGGAATTTTCTTCAGGATTTTACCTTTTTTAAAGAGTATGCCTTGCCCTCGTCCACCAGCGATTCCGATATCAGCCTCTCTGGCCTCTCCAGGACCGTTCACTACGCAGCCCATTATGGCAACCTTTGGAGAAGACTTTATGTCTGATAGTGCTGTTTCCACTATGTTTACAAGACCAAAAAGGTCAATTTCACATCTGCCGCACGTGGGACAGGATATGATTTCCGGGCCCCTGTGCCGTAAGTCAAGTGATCTCAAAATTTCATAGGCAACACGAATTTCTTCAACCGGATCCCTGGTGAGAGAAACACGGAAGGTGTCCCCAATTCCTTCTGACAGGAGTATGCCAATGCCTATCGCACTTTTTACGGTACCTGAGATAAGGGTTCCCGCCTCTGTAACCCCTAAATGCAAAGGGTAATCGACTTTCTCGCTTAAGAGTTCATAAGCCCTTATAGTAGTTATCACATTGGATGACTTCAGGGAGATTTTGATTTGGTCGAACCCCAGAGATTCCAAAAAATCTATATGTATCAATGCGCTTTCCACCATGGCTTCAGGTGTTGGACGCCCATATTTTGAAAGTATTTCTTTCTGCAGGGAACCGGCATTGACGCCTATCCGGATGGGAACCTTCAAGTCTGCTGAAGCTCTCACTATCTTGCCAACGGCCTTGCTGTTTCCGATATTCCCAGGGTTTATCCTAAGCCCGTCTGCACCTGCATCTAAAGCGGCAAGCGCGAGTCTGTGATCAAAATGAATATCTGCAATCAAGGGTATTTGTATCTGTGATTTGATTTTTTTGAATGCAGTGGCTGCTTCCTTGTCCGGTATAGCCAGACGGACTATTTCGCATCCTGCATCCGTAAGCCTTTTTATCTGGCTTACAGTTGAAGCAATGTCCCTTGTATCAGTATTAGTCATGGATTGAACTGCAACTGGTGCTCCACCACCTATCGGGACATCGCCAACATAGATTCTCCTGGTAGCTTTCCTTTTAATTTGCAAGGCCATGCTATTTAAATCTCTCCTATTTAACAGCAAAATGAAATTGTAGACAGGGCAAGCAGAAAAGATGACGCATGCCGTTCCCGGGTTGAGTTAACAGCAGTTTGTTGGAAGGGCAGGTCAGCCAAGTATTGATCCAAAGGCAGGCAGCTATCCACAAATGCAATTAATATAGAAACATCGGTTTTCCGCCTACATGGCGCACTTTGGGCCTGTATTCTTCAACATCGTAGAGTTCTCTTACGTCTACTGTTTTTTGCCCTGTTGATATTGTGTTTAAAGGGATATCTGTATAAATACCTCGATTTAAAGCTACAAGTCGGCCGAATGTTCCTTTAAGGAAAAGATCTATAGCAATATTGGCGTAATTAACTGCTACCATAAGGTCCAGTGAATCTGGCACACCGCTTCTCATCAGATAGGATATCCTCTGGTTGAGGACGTCTTCCCCTGTCAATTGTTTAAGAACCGCCCCTGTCTCCTCACCTATTCCACCTAGCCTACGATGCCCGAATCCGTCTGACTCGCCTGACAAGAACATTTCTCCTCCGATCATTTTGGCTCCCTCAGATATCGTTATCATTGCATAGTTTTTGGGATTTGCCTTTTTATCCTTCATTATGAGGTGGGCGAGTTTCTCCGGGTCAAAAGGTACTTCCGAAATTATAGCTCGGTCTACCCCGGCGAGGTAGGCCGATATCAGGGATGTTTCGCCGCAATATCGGCCAAACAGCTCAATAACTGCTATTCTCTCATGAGAACCTGTACAAGTCCTGAGAGAATGAATGAATTGCACACCTCTGGTGACGGCGGTCGAAAAACCGATACAGAAATCCGTACCAAAAACATCGTTATCCATTGTTTTGGGGATAGCGATCACGGGAAACCCTTCATTATGTAACCTTTCACCGAAGCTGAGGGTATCATCTCCTCCAATAGGAATAATAGCGTCGACGTTGAGGACCTCGAGATTTTTCAAAATATGATCCGTGAAATCCCTAACCTCGTCCTTTTTTTTGAACACCTTTTTCAGAAAGTCGGGGGCCGCCTTTATGCTGATTGAACTCGGGTTTGTCCGGGAAGTGTGAAGGTATGTGCCTCCTGAACGATCAATGGTCCTGACGTCTGTCGGCTTTAGCATTTGGTAAGATGTCTTTGCACTTTTACTGTCGTCAGGATTATATTCAAGGAGGCCGGCCCAGCCCCGTCTGATTCCAATCACCCGAATTCCTTCACTTACCGCCCTGTAGACAAGTGTTTTAATGCAGGGATTAAGCCCTGGTACGTCTCCTCCACCGGTCAAGATAGCTATCGTTTTTTTCCCTCTTAAAATTTTTTTCATCGGCAGCCTCTCCTGTAACCCTTTCGTTTCATATATCAAACTCAATATAGGAATACACGTTCTATTCACTTAATATGACCAGGAAAGAAGGATACCTGGAAAATCAGGCAACTTACTTTGACTGTAGCTCTAAAATTAGAAGAACATGCAGGTACTGTCAAGCTGATTTAGGCCGGGTTTTTAGTTGACAACCGTGAGCAAAAGGATATGGTGGATAATTTAAGAAATTTGGGGAGGACAATTTATGCCGATAGCTGAAAAGATCCAGGAATCTATCGCAAGAGCATCCTGGATAAGAAAAATGTTTGAGGAGGGCGAAAAAAGAAGGGCAAAGTACGGGGCAGAGAATGTTTTTGATTTCAGTCTTGGAAATCCGGACCTTGAGCCGCCTAAGCGATTCAAACAAGTGATTGGTGAGCTTCTCAATGATACAGAGGCTCACTGCCACGG
This sequence comes from uncultured Desulfobacteraceae bacterium, assembly GCA_964627015.1. Classification (GTDB taxonomy): domain Bacteria; phylum Desulfobacterota; class DSM-4660; order Desulfatiglandales; family Desulfatiglandaceae; genus CAZVGY01. Next base: position 5,174 of record CAZVGY010000037.1, on the reverse strand, counting down.
GTATACTCATAATGCAGGTTTTATAGAGACAAGACAGGCAGTTGCCGATTACCTGAGCAAGTCAAATAAAGCGCATTTTAAAGCTGATGATGTTATTATGACCATTGGGGCAGGGGGCGGACTGAATGTGGTGCTCAAGACCATACTCAATGCGGGAGAAGAAGTAATTATCCCCAAGCCCTATTTTGTGGAGTATAGTAATTATCTGAATAATCATCAGGGAGTGCCCAGGCTTGTGAGTACTAAGGATGACTTTTCCCTGGATTTTGATGCTATTTCAGACGCCGTATCGGAAAAAACAAAGGCGCTTTTGATCGATTCTCCCAATAATCCTACAGGCAAAGTTTACTCTGAGGAGGAATTGAAGAGACTGGCCTATCTCCTGTCTCATTACAGTGATAAATTCGGTCGACCTATATATTTGATATCTGATGAGCCTTACCGGAAAATTGTTTATGATGGAATCACATTGCCAAGTGTATTTGATTTCTATAAAGAAAGCTTTCTTGTCACCTCATTTTCAAAGGATCTATCTCTCCCTGGCGAGAGGATCGGGTATGCTGCAGTACATCCGGAAATTTCTGATAGAGATATGGTATTAGGAGGAATGGTTTTTTGCAATCGTGTGCTTGGTTACGTTAATGCTCCTGCGCTCATGCAAAGGGCTATTCGTTACCTGTTGGATGAGGTCGTAGATGTCTCAATCTACCAGCACAGAAGAGATATGCTCTGCGAAGCCCTGGCCTCGTTTGGGTATAATTTTGCAAAACCGGAAGGAGCTTTTTATCTTTTCCCCAAATCCCCTGTTGAAGATGATGTCGCTTTTGTTTCCGAGCTGCAGCAAGAAAATATCCTTACCGTTCCAGGGAGCGGATTCGGAGGACCGGGTCATTTTAGGATAGCCTATTGTGTATCTGATCGCGTTATTGAGAGATCTCTCCCCGGTTTTGAAAGGGTTATGCGCAGGTACAGGTAGTGTATGATCTGAAAAATGTATTCGGCGCGTTTTTGCACGCGGATTTTTAATTTCATATTCGCCAAATGGCACGGAGAAAGATATTATGTATTCAAAAATGCTTTCTTTGAGATTCCCGAAAAAGATCGTCAATGAGCCTGTGGCGGTTAATCTGGTTAAAAAATTTGATCTTTCATTTAATATCCTAAAGGCGACAATTTATCCCAGAAAAGAAGGTCTAATGGTCCTCGAGCTGAGCGGGAGCCGCAAGGATTTCCAGCGAGGAGTTCGTTATCTAAAGGGGCTTGGCGTCAAGGTAGAAAGTATAGGACAGGATATCAAACGTAATGACGAGAAATGTTTTCAGTGTGGTGCTTGTACGGCCGTCTGCCCAACAGGAGCACTGTTTATAAAGCGGCCGAGTATGGAGGTTATATTCGATAAAGACAAATGCAGTGCTTGTGAGCTATGCCTTCTGGCCTGTCCTGCCCAGGCTATGGAAGTCAGGTTTGATAGGAGCCTACTTTACTGATTGGTACGCTCGGAAAATCTGGTTTTTCGAGAGAATTGCTTGTATTGAATCTTTTATAATGATTAATCGAGAGGTGGGCGCCGGTTCCCTGGTCAATGACTTCACAGGCGGCCTGATAATCCCGTCGTGTTTTTACTCTGTCTTTCCGGCAATTCAAGTGTCTGTCAAATCTGTATCTGGAGAATGCTGACCAGGCCATGAAGGTAAAGGGATAGCCTTGACATGGTCAATCATAAAACTTTCTTAAGGAATTCTGATTCACGGACCTTCTTTGTTTTCAAGAATATTCTATCATTATGATAAAAAAAAGACAGGATGTTATAGTAGCCTGCAGTGGTGGTCTGGATAGCTCGCTGGCGGCTGCTCTACTAAAAGAAGATGGGAGAAGAGTCTACGGTGTTCACTTTTTGCTCCCATCCTCCGCTTCCAGACGAAACAGGAGGCTGGCGTCGGCTCGTAAGATCTCTGAACATATAGGTATTCCACTAACAGTGTTAGACCTTGAAAAAGATTTTGAGGAACTGGTGATAGAACCTTTTTTGAGCTTGTATTCAGAGGGCCTGACTCCAAATCCATGTGTTATCTGTAATGGCAGGATCAAATTTCAATATCTGATTCGTCATGCCGATCAGATGGGCATTTACCATATTGCAACAGGGCATTATGCAAGGGTTAGGAAAGGAACAGAAGATTCGGTTGTCTGCCTCCAGCGTGGAAAAGACGTTAGCAAAGACCAGTCTTATTTTCTTCACAGGGTAGAGAAGACCTTTCTCGAAAGGTCTGTTTTTCCCCTAGGAGAAATAACGAAGAATGAGGCAAGGGAAATGGCATATCTAAAAGGATTTTCGGCCCATTGCGATCCGGAAACTAAGGAGATATGTTTTATACCTGAAGAGGACTACCGTAGTTTTTTTGAAGATAGGACAAATAGCAAGTTGCTTAAGAAGGGCCATATAGTTGATGATTGCGGCTTGCTTTTAGGCGAACATATGGGGTTTTATCGGTACACGGTTGGCCAGAGGCATGGGCTTGGGATTTCATCCGCTAGACCGTATTATGTGAAAGAGATCAGGCCGGAGACTAATGAAGTAGTGGTCGGACGCAGAGAAGACCTGTTTTCAAGAAGCGTTGAGGCGAAACAATTCAACTGGACAGGAGAAGTCCCCTCCGAATCTGTGGTTCGTGCGCATGCTCAGGTCCGATACAGGCACAGGGGGGCACCAGGTCTCCTCGAGGTAGTCTCGTCCCGGAATGTTAAATTCATCTTCGATGAACCTCAATGGGCTATAACTCCTGGTCAGGCCCTTGTATGTTACGATGGTGACCGTGTGCTGGGAGGCGGCTGGATAATTAAGAACTCCAATCATTAAAGGTGAGTCAGTAGGAGAAATTTTTACTTATTAGGTTTAGGTTCTTTATATGCATGGTCTTTTCAGGGTAATAACCCTTGGATGTAAGGTTAATCAGTACGAATCCGCTTATTTTAAGGACTCCCTGGTTCGTGCAGGCTGGCGTGAGGCTGAAAGGGGTGAACGGGCACATATATCCGTGGTAAACACATGCATTGTCACGCAGAGGGCTGCTCACCAGTCAAGACAGGCGATTCGAAAGGCGGTCAGAGAAAATCCAGCCGGCCTGGTCGTAGCTGTGGGATGCTATGCTCAGGTCTTTCCCGATGAATTATCAGATATAGAAGGCCTGCTTATTATCGCCGGTAATAGCCTGAAGAAAAAGCTGCCTGATCTTCTACTCGATGCGGTTGACTCCAGGAAAAAAGGGGTTTATCTCAGGAGCTTCGATAAGGGTGAGTCTTTTGAATTTTTAGAAATAAATAATTTTCCCGGTAGAACGAGGGCTTATCTTAAGATCCAGGACGGGTGTGAATCTTTTTGCAGTTACTGCATAGTCCCTTTTGCAAGAGGACCGTACAGGAGCCTCCATCCTTCAAAAGTCCTTGATATGATTGCCTCCTTATCGGGAAGGGGATATAAGGAGATTGTCCTGACAGGGATCCATATAGGCAAATATGGCGTGGACATAGGAAAGGGTTTCGGGCTTACAGAGCTTTTACGTTCAATTGGAAGAGAGAATTTTCCTGTCCGAATAAGGCTAAGTTCGCTTGAGCCCGGCGAAATAAATCGGGATTTGATAAAAATGTCGGCTGATGAAGAGTGGCTTTGTCGACATTTTCATATATCTTTGCAGAGTGTTGATGACAGGTTGCTTAAGAGGATGAACCGGAAATGCACTTCACGTGAGAACTCTGAACTTATTGAACGTATTTATTCGGAAGTACCTTTTGTCTCCATAGGTATAGACCTTATATGCGGCTTTCCCGGAGAGGATGATGCCTCATATGAGGATGCATGCGCCCTGATCGGTGATCTTCCGATATCTTACCTTCATGTGTTTCCCTTTTCCCCTCGTGCAGGTACCCATGCCGCAGGCTTCGAAGGAAGGGTCGACCCCGTGGTTATAAAGAAAAGGGCACAGGTCCTGAGAAATCTGGCGCAGAAAAAGAGGCTGGAATTTTATGAGAGGTGCATGGGCAGTGTTTTTCCTGTCTTGGTGGAGGGAAGAGACTCAGATGGGGGGAAGGCGATAAGAGGGACAAGCGACAATTATCTTCCGGTCATTTTTGACTCTCCCCTGCTGTCCGAGGGTCTTATTGTTGACACTCGAATAAATGGCCAGCAGAAGGGAAGAGTGACAGGCTCAGTTATAAGTATTAGTAAGAGTTTAAGCTTTACGGTTCCATCGGATTTGCATGTTTTTCTCTCCTGATTTTTCTTGCCTCTTCTTTCCAGCTTCTGGGTTTTTTAGCCCGTGAACCCCGGGATCGATCAGGATCACGAGTGGTGTCCAGTGTAAAGGTGCCGGGTGTAAAATCCACCTTCCTGCCGCCCTCTTTTTCAGGCTTTATATCTTTTTTTTCTTTTTTTCTCTCTTTTGGTACTGGTGGGCCTGCAATAAATCCTGGTAAGATCTCGCGCCCCAAGAAGAGGCTGCCGAAAGCAAAGAATTGTGCTCCTTCAGAGGCTGCAGCCTGGGCTCTGACTTCAAGCATGACAGGGTTCTGGTCTCGACGTTTTCCTATTTTCATTGCCATGTTTTTATTCGAAGATAAAATCAGATATCTGGATCCCGATGATTTCAAACCCCTTTCCATTGCCACTTTGTGCGCCTTTTTCCTTACAGGTGTAAAGAGGATGTTTGGCAGAAGGCAAAGGGGGGAATCCAGATCTATCTGCCAGCGTTTTTCCCGGGCCCTAATTTTCGTATCCTCAGCATGAAACAGATACCTGTTTTCGCCAAGGAGCACCTCGTTGATATGGGATCTGGTTACATGCCTCCAACCCTCTTCTTCGTGCATGGCCTGAAGTAATTCTTTATAGCTGACAAAACCCTCCCTGTCCGGTACCAGCCCGAATTCATCAGGTCTATGGCCCAGCAGGTAGATCATAAAACGGCTGAGTTCGTTTGTTCGTATCTGATTGCTGCGTTTAGGCATATACTGTTAGGTATTTTAGGAGGACATTCGATCCGGTAAATCATTTTAAATTACTGGTGCTGAAGTATCCTATAAAGACTAGTTAGAGTCAACTCCAGAGGGTAATTACCACGTTAATGAAGTATAAATTTAACTTTAAGCAATCGTGATTTATGCTATGGGTTACCAGCTATGCC
>CAZVGY010000036.1:0-29824 GCA_964627015.1 uncultured Desulfobacteraceae bacterium | reverse complement strand
CCCTTCAAGGGGTTATTGCAATTCCGGCCCCTTTGGGGTCGGATATTTAATGGTAATAGATCTGTTTCTTAATAGGACAGCCAGGTTTGCGGATGTGATATTGCCCGCAAGCAGTTGTTTTGAAAAGACACAGCTCAACAGGGCTTTTATGCGCAATAGCCCGGTCGTTCTCCAGAACCAGGTTATCGACTGGCAAAGTGAGAGCAGGCCCGACTGGAAGATACTCTTTGATCTGGGCAGGAAATTAGGCTTTGAAACCGAATTTCCATGGCAGACTGCCGAGGAGGCCATAAATTATCAGCTGGCACCTTCAGGTATTACGGTAGATTTATTGAGGCAAAACCCGGACGGTTTGCGTGCCGTCCCACTCCTGTTTGAAAAATATTTAACCAGGCCATTTGACACCCCTTCCGGCATGGTGGAATTCTTTTCAAAACGTCTTCAGGAAAAGGGGCATTCCCCGGTTCCTTTTATGGATGGCTCTATAAGAAACCCGATAAGCTTTACGGATATGGAGAACAATAATGGTGGTGGCTTGATCGGTATAAGTGGGGAGCGCACCAATTACTTTACGCACACACAGTTCCGCAGGATAAAATCATTGGTAGAGAGTGAATGTGAAGCATATGTTGATCTCCACGCTGAAGACGCCCGTGAGCGGAATATCGTGGAAGGACAGATTCTCAAAATTTTGTCTCCAAAGGGTTATGTAAGAATGAAAGCAAGGATATCTGACGTAGTGCATCCGGGTTCCATCAGGATTGCCTGGGGATGGGGTGAGGTGGCCCCGGAATGCAGCTTAAATAATCTTACTGATGATGCTCAGCGTGACCCGGTTACCGGAACTCCTTCAGCACGAAGCTTTATGTGCCTGATCGAAAAATGATTCCAATTTATTTAAAGGGTTTTATCGATGGGAGACACTAGGAAACAACAAAGGAGGATAAGATTAACCTATGAGTACAGAAAAAGGATCCAAAGAAAGGCAAGTATCGGATTTTACAATTCGCCGTTTGTCAGTATATTATAAGATATTGGATATAATGGAAGACAGCGGTATCTTATCAGTGTCTTCGGCAAAACTATCAGAATTCCAGGGCATTAGTTCAAGTCAGGTACGCAAGGATTTAAGTCTCTTCGGCTCCTTCGGTTAGAGGGGTATGGGTTATTATGTGAGTACCTTAAAGCAGCAAATCGCAAAAATTCTCGGGTTGGATCGTTCCTGGAGTATCGTGCTCATAGGTGCAGGCCAATTCAGTACAGTTTTGATGAATTCTGATATTTTTATAAAAAAGAATCTAAGAATAGCAAAAATTTTCGATAAGACCCCTGAACTTATAGGTAAAAAGATAGATGGTGTGCTTATTTCCGACCTCCGAAATCTTGAAAGTGAAATCGAAGTGGGTAAAGACGATTTAGCGATTGTGGCGGTACCTCCCCCTGAAGTACAATCAATCATTAATCGCCTTGGAAAAATAGGGTTCAAAGGGGTTTTATATTTTGCGTCAAGGACGGTTAATGCCCCTGAAAACATGGTTGTACGAAACCAGGATATTTCAGTCGAATTAGGAACTCTGACTTATCATCTTACACACAAATCCAGTTTTAAACGGTAAGAATAGAATTTTGAGGTAGAGATTATGGTGAAGCTTATCCCCTGTTTCTCATAACTTCAATCCTGGGTTTTATCTTTAATCGGCTCAAGGGGGATCTTGATAATTATAGTCGCTCCTTGCCCTAGGGTACTTTCTGCCCGGATGGATCCCCCCAGGCGTTCCATTATCCTATAACAGACTGACAGTCCAAGGCCGGACCCTTGCCCCGGGTCTTTTGTGGTATAGAAGGGGTCGAATATATGCCTTAGATCTTCTTCGCTAATGCCTGGACCGGTATCTTCGAACCTGAGTTCTATACAGCCCTCCGTGTCAAGTGTTTTAATTGACAGAGTGTTTTCAAAGTCTTTTTCAGTTGAGCCTTTATCGCGCATCATTGCATGAGCGGCATTCATAATAACGTTAAGAAAGACCTGTCTTAACTGATCAGGATCTGTGATGGTGATTTCTTTTGCGGCCTGAAAATCCGGATTTATTTTTATATGTGCCAGCATAGGCTGAGGGCTTAACATTTCCAGGGTTTCCCTGATAATGTTATGGATATTGACCGGTTCCTGTTTCCCGCTTGTAGGTTTTGAAAAATCCAAAAGCTGTCTGATAATCTGGCTGATACGTGTTATCTCAGATTCTATCCTGTCCAGGAAGTCACGCTTTTCTGCACGGGAAAGATTTTTTCCCCTAAGTAGCTCTAGATAACCCAGTACAATACCTAAGGGGTTGCCTATCTCATGCGCCACTCCCATTGCAAGACGTCCCACAGAAGCAAGCTTTTCTGACCTAACGATCTCTTCCTGTGCTTTTTTTATCTTCAGGTTGGCCTTTTCTAGGGAGGAGATGTGGTCCTTTAATTCTTCTTTGTTTTCCTCAAGACGCTTAAGCATCAAGGTGAGCGAGCGGGAGAGTCTACCTATTTCATTCCGGGATGGATCCTGGATAGAAGGGAGGGGCTCTCCCTCCTTGAATTGTTCTGTAACACGAAGGAGTCTTTGTATAGGCTTTACAACTGTCCTGGAGAGAAGGTAAAAACCTACCAGGACTAAAAGCATGGCATTCAAAAGAATGTAAAAAAGTATAATTTTTTCGGATTGTCTCATTTCCTGATATAACGGAACAAGTGATGCAGAGATAGCGGCAGCGCCTAAGGTGTTCCCCTCATAGATCAATGGGCCTGCTATGTTTATTCTTTCACGGGCTAGCCATATTATACCCCATATATGGCCGGAAAAGGCGGTAAGAATATTTTTGGTTAAGAGTGCTTCTCTGGAAAGAGAAAAAGCCGCTTTTTCCATTTTGCCCCAATCTCCTGAAGAAAAGGCCCTCTTGCCTGACCTATCAATGAGAAGAACTCCTGAGTAGCCTCCGGTATTGAGTAGTTTTTCTATTTCCTTTTTAAAACGCGGGTTGGATGAAAGTTTATTCCATGACTCATTAGATCGGGCGATCTGTAGTCCCGCTTTTTGTTCCAGTGTATGAAGTATCAGGCGGCCATTACTTAGCCTGGCCCGGATGAGATCCCTTTCCGAGAATTTCACCATGACTATATTTATGAGAATCATTGCACATATGATCAGTAAAGCGAGATAAGCCAGGATCCCTGTCCTTAAGCTATAAAAAGGAATTTGCAAGCGCGGGCCTCCCTAATGGAGTAGACCGATATACCATTGTCTTAATTGATAGCCGAAAAAAAAATAGATCAATGTACCTAGTGACAGGAATGGACCGAATGGTATTCTAGCCCTCAGTCCTTTTCCTGCGGTCAAGAGAAATAAGGACCCCGCTACAGCTCCTGTCAGGGAGGAGATGAGTATGATCAGTGGCAGTGAGCGCCAGCCCATCCAAGCACCTATCATGGCAAGGAGCTTTACGTCACCTCCGCCCATACCATCCTTTCCAGTAAGACGTTTAAAAACAATCGCTATCAGAAGAAGACTTCCCCCGCCGGAGGCAGCTCCTATAACGGAATCCAAAAAGCTGATTCTTCCAGGGATAAGGGCAACTGCCATACCGGCTGCAATTCCAGGAAGTGAAAGAAGATCAGGAATTATCTGATGTTCAAAGTCTATAAAACTGATGGTAATTAATGTCCCCACAAAAATTAGGAAGATAGGGTATTGATAACAAAGTCCGTATCTGATAAACAAAACCAAGCTTAGTAATCCCATTAGGCCTTCAATGACGGGATACCTCCATGAAATAGTTTTTCGGCAGTATCTGCATTTGCCTGCTAGGAGGAGGTAACTTACAATGGGAATATTATCGTATGCTCTAATTCTTTCGCCACAATTAGGACAGGTGGAGGAGGGACGGATAATAGATATTTTGAGGGGGATTCGATAAATACATACGTTGATGAAACTCCCTAAGGTTAGGCCTAATAGAACGGCATAAAGCGACATAAACCAATCAGCATTCATTTGATATTCACCGGTTCCTTAGAGATGACAAGAAACAGACATTGCGGGAGCAAGAAAAAGAGTTTGGTATTTTCCATAAATCCGGACAATCCTCAGCAGCGCCTGATAGACCGTGTAGCTGATATCCTGAAACAGGGGGGGGTGATCTCCTACCCCACGGATACCTTTTATGGCATAGGATGCGATCTTTTTAACAAAAAGGGAATACAAGCTATATACAGATTAAAAAATCGTCCCTTGAGTAAACCCTTTAGTTTTGTTTGCGACGGGCTTACAGAGATAAGCCGTTATTGCAAGGTCTCCAACTATGCATACAAGACTATGAGAAGGCTCCTTCCCGGCCCTTACACATTCATTTTGGAAGGTACCAGGCTGGTGCCGAAAATTATGCTCACTAAGAGAAAGACAGTGGGGATTCGCGTTCCCGATAATTCGATATCAACGGCTATAGTGCGAACTCTGGGTCGTCCCATAATAAGCACAAGTGCAGCTTATGACGACTGCCAGTCAATAATAGAGGCCTATGGTGCCTCTCTTGACATTGTCATTGACGGGGGTGTCCTGTATCCCAACCCCTCAAGCGTTGTTTCTCTGATTGACGACATACCGGTAATTATAAGAGAGGGGAAAGGGGATGTCAGTATGTTTCGTTAATCCCGAAATCTGAAAATCCACTCCATCTAAACTCTGCAATGGGCTTTATTTCGTGAAGCAACCGTAAAAGAGATTGAGAGGCCGAGTCAATGAGAAAATCCAGTATCCTCGGCCTCTCTTTTTTAGGATAAACCAGTACTACCTCGCCTTTAATACCGGTCAACTTTTTTGCAAGCTCAACTGCATCCTGGAAATTGCCCAGACTGTCCACCAACCCCAATTCCTTGGCACGGCTCCCTGTAAAGATTCGGCCGTCAGCAACTTGCCTTACCTCTTCCAACGAAAGATTTCTTCCTTTGGCGACTGCTGTTATGAATTGTGTCTGTATATCCTGAATAAGTTCGTTGATGAGTTCTCTGTCTTTTGCGGTCATTTTCCTGTGAGGAGATCCTACATCCTTAAATTCTCCACTTTTGAGAATTTCCATGCCTATACCGATTTTGTCCAGAAGGTCCTCTACTTGAAAAAATTGCATAAAAACGCCAATACTTCCCGTGATGGTCCCTGGATTGGCCACAATTTTATTGGCTGCCGTTGCTATGTAGTAACCTCCGGAGGCCGCAATACCTCCCATGGTGGCAACTATCTTTTTTTCCCTTGCAATTTTTTGGATCTCTCTATGGATTTCCTGGGTCGGACCTACAGAACCGCCTGGTGAGTTTATTCTAAGTATGATAGCCCTGATATCCTTGTCCTTTTGAAAGGCCAGCAGTTGTGACAGGGTATTACGGGATGAAGTGATATCCCCATTTATCAGTATTACCCCTATTTTTTCTTGAAAGGGCAGGCCGGTAGAGGGCGAAAATATTTTGAGGAGAGCGATCATGGCTGTACCTAGTATGAGGCCCGTAACCCCAATGACAACCAAAACCATCAGTACTGGGTGCCTTTTCTGTTCCATCTTTTATGAAATTCCGGATGCAGGTCACGCTTAAAGCGCCCTCATTATGATAAGCCGGCATGCCCCTGTATAGACCCCAGCCCCATCATGGAAATATATAAACAGGGACATACAGTGAGTTAAGCAGACTAATCATCTTCAGGCAGTGTTTCATCAAAGGCGTCATCGGCTTTCTCATCTGTGGTATCTTGCTCCGCTTTCATTTTCTCTTCATCTGGGGGCTCTGCAGAGCTCTGCTGTTCGAGGTTGAGCATTTCTACTCTTAAAAGATCGCCAAGATTGCTCGTAGCCTCTTTTTCGTTATTTAGATAACTATTGTAAATTTCCTTTTCAGAGGTTTCATCCAGCCTGCGGATAGAGAGGCCGATTTTTTTCTCTTCTCTTGAAACATTTAGAACCTTGGCCTGGATTACATCGTCAACCTGAAATCTGGAGAGTGGATTGCCACGCGAGTCTTTGGCGATTTCCGAGATATGTACAAGGCCTTCTATGCCTTTTTCGAGTTCAAGAAAAAGGCCAAAGTCGGTTACATTTGTAACCGTTCCCGTCACACGGGTTCCTGGTTTAAATTTTACCGGGATTTCATCCCATGGATCATTTGTGAGTTGCTTGATACCCAATGAAAAGCGCTCGTTTTCCTTGTCGATATTGAGAACTACAGCCTGCACTTCCTGTCCTTTCTTATAAACCTCAGAGGGGTGTTTAATTCTTCTGGTCCATGAAATATCGGATATATGAACAAGTCCATCTATACCTTCGTCGATGCCTATAAAAACACCGAAGTCAGTTATGTTTTTTATTTTGCCCTCTATGGTGGTTCCTACAGGATACTTTTCTTCAATAACATCCCATGGGTTTGGTTCAACCTGCTTCATCCCCAGTGAGATTCGTTTTTTAGCCACGTCGATGTTGAGGACCATGGCATCCACTATATCGTTCACGTTTAATATCTGCGACGGGTGCCTGACCTTACGGGTCCATGACATTTCAGAAACATGAATCAGACCCTCGACGCCTTCTTCCACTTCAACAAAAGCACCGTAATCGGTAAGGCTGACAACACGTCCCCTTATTTTTGAGCCGAGCGGGTGCTTGCTTTGTGCATCGCTCCAGGGGTCAGGTGTTAGTTGTTTAATTCCAAGAGAGACCCGCTCTTTTTCTTTGTCCAGGTTCAGGACCTTGACTTTTATCCTGTCACCTATCTGGTGAATTTCGGAGGGATGCCCCACTCTGCCCCAAGACATGTCGGTAATATGGACAAGCCCATCAATACCCCCCAGATCTATAAAAAGGCCATAATCCGTAATGTTTTTAACCGTTCCCTCAAGCACCGCGTCTTCAGTAAGCACTTCAAGAGTGTTCTCTCGTGCGGCGAGTCGTTCCGCTTCTAGTATAGCCCGACGGGACAGGACAATATTTCCACGTCGTTTATTATATTTCACTATCTTGAATTCATACTCTTTGCCTACCAGCGAGTCCATATCTCTGACTGGCCTCAAATCTATCTGGGAACCGGGTAGGAAAGCCTGTAGGCCGATGTCCACTGATAAACCACCTTTAACCCGAGATATTATTTTGCCTTTGACTGTGCTATCGCTTTCGTATATATCTTTTATCTGATCCCAGACCTTGATCTTAGCGGCTTTTTCCTTGGAAAGGATGATGACACCTTCATCATTCTCCCTCCTCTCTAGGAGGACCTCCACCTTATCGCCAACCCTGGCGGTAAGATTACCTTCGGGATCAATAAATTCCTGGATTCTAATCTGTCCTTCGGACTTGTAACCGATGTCTACCAAGACATATTCTTTGTCTATCTGGACAATTTCTCCGCTGACTACCTCTCCTTCCTGGATGCTTTTGAGGCTTTCTTCATACAATTTCATGAAGTTGTCATCGTCCTGGTTTTCTTCTTCAATCTCCCTTTCAAAGCCCTCTGGATTGTCTTCAACAGTTTCATTAGTAAATTCGGTTTCAATATCCTTGTCTTGGGTTATATCTGTTACTTTATCCATTAAATTAAATCCCCCTACTTGTTTTAGCCTTATGCTAGTTGCTCAAAAATCAAATTTTATCAAACGCTACCTTTAAGTTCAACCATTTATTTTTATCAATTCTCCGGCCCCCTTTGTTTTTCGAGGTAGTAGAGTATCTGACTCACTACTTTTTCTACCTCAAGCTGGGTTGAGTCAATTATCCTGGCGTCAACTGCCGGCCTAAGGGGTGCAAGGTCCCTGGTCTGGTCCTGATGGTCTCTTTTTTTTACTTCGGCTTCAACTACTTTTTTTGATACAGCCTCCCCCCTGTCAACGCGCTCTCTATACCTTCTTTCTGCCCGGACCTCAGGGGATGCCGTTAAAAAAAATTTATGCTTCGCCTCAGGAAATACGATGGTCCCCATATCTCGGCCTTCAGCTACCAAGCTATGCTTTTCGGCTATTTTTCTTTGCAGGCGGCTCATTGCCTTTCTGACTTCAGCTGCTGCAGAAATGTTTGAGGAGAGCATATCGATTTCAGGGCTTCTAATAGCGAGGGAAATATCCTCCGAATCCAGGAAAAGACAAAGGTTGTTTTTTTGCATGTTAAAGCGTAGGTTGAGAGACTCGCAGAGATATTTAAGACTTTTACCATCTTCCGGATTAACACCGCCCCTCTTTGCTGCTAGGGCAACAGCACGATACATGGCACCGGTATCCAGGTATATGCGTCCTGTCATTTTGGCGACTAGACGGCTTACTGTACTTTTCCCGGATCCTGCGGGTCCATCTATGGTTATCACATCCTGCATGTTCATATTTTTTCTGTTTCAGGGCCCTAGCACCTTTTCTAGAGTCGATATGAACCTCTCGTTTTCCTCAGGGAGCCCTACATTCACCCTTATATAACCGGGTAGTCCGTAACTGTCCATGGAACGTACAATAACTCCTTCCTTCAGCATTAGTTCATAAATCGTCCTTCCACTCCCAGGGATCCTGATAAGAAAAAAATTTGTCTGTGTGGGCAGATACTCTAGACCTATCCGGTCCAGACTCTCATACAGAAAGCGTAGACCATCGCGTACCAACTTCAAGGTTCGTTCAACAAATTCTGAATCATCAAGGGCCGCGGTAGCAGCCGCCTGGGCAAGAGTATTTGCATTAAACGGTTGTCTGACTCTATTCATATAGTCAATTAATTTCGCAGCAGCAAAGCCATATCCGATCCTGAGCCCTGCTAATCCATAAAGTTTTGAGAATGTCCTAAGCACTACCAGCAACGGGTGTTTTTTCAGCAATTCAAGCCCTTCCGCTACGCCCTGGTCCGTAACGAATTCTATATAAGCCTCATCCAGCACGACAATTACATCATCCGGTACACCATTAAGCAGTTCCAGCATTTCTTCCCTTACAAGAACTGAGCCAGTTGGGTTGTTAGGGTTATTAATGAAAACCATTTTCGTCTCTGGTGTTATAGCCTCTATGATTCCTTTTGGATCAACTTTGAAGTTCCGCAGGGGGACGGAGGACATCACGCCACCGGCACCCATCACTATTTTTTCATAAACGAGAAATGTGGGAAAGGCCTGGACAACCTGTTCTCCGGGTGACAGGAAAGTCCGGATTATTAGTTCAATCAATTCGTTTGATCCGTTTCCCAATAATATCTGGTCAATGGATATACCGTGTCTTTCACTCAATTTAGACTTCAAGTAAAAGCCGCTTCCATCAGGATAACGGTGAAGAGTATTAACTTTGTCAGTTATAGCGCGAATGGCCAAAGGAGACGGTCCCAGGGGGTTCTCATTGGATGCCAGTTTGATGGAGCCGCTTATGCCCATTTCTCTTTCAAGTTCTTCTATTGGTTTTCCGGGGGGGTAGGGAATTAGGTTCTCTACTCCATCCCTGGCCAGTCTTTTCATTTGTATGCTCCTTATCGGTGCCTTTTGGCTGCTCAGCCTGGTGGCTATGGTATGAGCGATTAAATCCTGAGCAGCCGGGTCGGGTATCCCCCGTCGTCTGTAAACCTATGGCCTTATACAGCAAGGCTGGAAAAAAGTAAATATCTTGAGGGGACTCTTACGCATTTCACGGGTACATAAATATTTTGGAAGATTTCACCTTGACTTGCGCTCGCTGATCAATTACTTTTAACGCGAATCCGGATAACCACTTTCAATTGTTCCCTTATTTAAGATATAAGACAGAGGAATGCCATGAATAAATCACAGTTGATCGAAGCCCTGGCTAAAGAGGAAAACCTTGCCCTGAAAAAGGCCGAGGAGGTGGTAAACGCAGTTTTCGGTGATATGGAAAAGGCCCTTATCAGGGGAGAGAGGGTTGAGATCAGAGGACTCGGGAGCTTCAAGGTTAAAAATTATGAAGGTTATAAGGGGAGAAACCCCAAGACAGGAGAGGTTATTGAGGTGTCCCCTAAAAAACTGCCCTTTTTTAAGGTAGGCAAAGAACTTAAGGAAAGGGCGGACGTGGATTAATCCGGTGAACGCCTTGGTCGTGCTAGACGGGGAGCTAGCGGTGCCCTGTAACCCGAAAACCGCTCATGCGGGGTTGAAAGCCCTTCGTGAGATCCTCAACGCGATTTGATCATTCGCTGTTTCAGGTGTGGAGATGGGCCTCACGTGACAGACGCTTGCGAACCCCGTCAGGTCCGGAAGGAAGCAGCGGTAAGTAAGAGAGTCTGGGTCGTGAAGGGAACTATCTTTTTACGCCGAGCAGCAATGCCATCTCGGTCATGGATCGAACAGGGATGCACGGCCAAGGACTTCAAAAACCATACCCATAGCAATTCCCGTCACGCATGCCTTTTATGCCCATAACCCGCATGATAACAGAATCTGAACTATTATGGCTTCAGAGGCCAGTCTCCTATTTCCGTTTTCCCTCCCTTTCCCGAACCGGTTGTTTAGCTCATGGTGTTTTTACTAGAAAAGGAGGAGTAAGCTCCCCACCTTATGACTATCTGAATACCAGTTATATGGTTGGTGATTCGCCGGATGACGTGACTTTTAATCTAAGCAGGATAAAGAAAATTTTAAAAACCTCTCATCTTTTTTTTGTTGACCAGACTCATGGGGACGGAATTTCCATAATCCGAAAGGATTTTTCCAGTTCTATTCCTCAGGCTCCTCCCTCTGCAGACGCGGTAATCACTAACGCACCCGGAATAGCTGTTTTAATAAAACTTGCAGATTGCCAGGGGATCATTATCCTTGATCCTAAAAGACACGTACTTGCAAATGTACATTGTGGCTGGCGCGGAAACGTAAAAAATATTTTGGGTCTCGTTGTTGAGCGTATGAAACAGGAGTTCGATTGCGTTCCTTCTGATATGATTGCAGCCATTAGCCCTTCCTTGGGACCATGTTGTGCGGAATTCGTTAATTACAAAGAGATATTTCCGAGATATTTTGAGTCTTTTCTTAGCTCCGAAAACCATTTTGATCTTAGAGCATTAAGTTGCTGGCAATTGGTGAAAGCCGGGCTTGAGCCTCAGAATATAGAGTGCGCCAGTATATGTACACGCTGCAGGACTGACCTTTTTTATTCCTATAGAGGTGAGGGGAGAACCGGGCGTTTCGGGACAGTGGCGATGCTGGCATAGCTGGGCTTTAATTCGCAGATATGAGCTTCATAATCAAGTGTTGTCTTTCGTGATGTTAAGTCATTTGACATCCTATCTGTATTTTAATAAATAATAGTTTCAGTAGGCTGGAGTAGCGGTAGAGGCTAGCATGGACGAGACTAATTAATGAATTTTCCAAAAAACCTGTAATGCCTCCTATCTATCTGGTTTTTTAAATGAGCAGCAGATCTGATTGTTTTTTTCCTCTATAAATGGGGCAATCTTTGTTATGAGGCGGCTGGCTGGATGCAGGAGGTGTCGTTGTGACAAGTAAAATTGAGAGACGGGAAAATCCAAGGACTGAAGTCAGTTGGCCTGTCAGTGTGAGAACAGAGAAAGGCCTGGTAGAGGGCGAAACGAAAGATCTTGGTGTTGATGGCATGTCCATCTGTTTTGACGATCCACTGCCAGTGAATGAGATGTTCAGCATGTCTATTATGCCCCCGAATCACCAGACTATACAGGTTACCGGAAAGGTTATATGGTCAGATCTTTATGGTATTGACGAAAAAAACACCTCAGTAGGACTTGGCGTCTGTTTTGTTGAGATTTCTGAAGAAGACCGCCATTTTTTTAACAAGCTGATATCAGCTCATCTCAGGCAGTAGGTTATTTGGCAGCAGGCTGGTAGGAAAGGGGTGACAGAATTTTTTATTCGTTATCGACGGGAACAGAGGCAGGCTTATAAGAAAGTCTCAAGGGGTTTGCTTTTCCCTCATAAAAAGCTTTTTAGCTGTAAGTGCAGCTCCTAAAGCTCCAACTATCTGTGGTTCTTCTGGTATATGGAGAGTTTTTCCAAGATATTCCTCAAGAAGCCTCACAATTCCTCGATTTTTAGCAACACCACCGCTCATGGTTACTGCCCCGTTCGCTCCTAGAGTCTGTGCCATGCTCCATATTCTATTTACTGCGGCCCTGTGGATTCCCTGTATGATTTCTTCTTGGGGTTCATTTTGGGCAATTAGCGATATTACCTCTGATTCGGCAAATACAGTACAGACGCTTGAAATCGGGATTTCACGTCTGGCTTTCAGACAAAGGTCTCCCAGTTTTTCTACCGGAACCTGAAATGTACCTGCCATGACTTCAAGGAACCTGCCAGTGCCGGCCGCACACTTATCATTCATGGTGAAATCCAGGACCTTTCCGTGATCATCTATTTTTATGACCTTGGAATCCTGACCTCCTATATCTATGACAGTCCTGGTGTCTGGAAAAATGTAATGGGCACCCAGTGCGTGGCAGGAAATTTCAGTGATTTTCTTATGTGCAAAAGGGACGTTGATCCGTCCGTACCCTGTTGCCACTATATAATTCAGCTGGTCTCTGGATATCATGGCTGCCTCTAGTGCTTGTTCCAGGGCCTGATCAACAGCATTTATGCAGTTGGCGCCCGTAGCCTTGATGGCATATTCAATTGATTCACTTTCCTGGTCTATTATGACCACCTCTGTGCTCAGTGAACCAACATCTATTCCCGTGAAGTAAGACATTTGATAAGCCCTAGACCTCCAGCCCCTCGAAAAATGCCTCCAGTCTTGTTCTGGTCTGCTCCTCGGAGTAAGCTCTGAAATCGGTCATGTCAGATTCGATCATCAGGGTTTTAACTCCAAGCCTGTCTCCCAATCTCTTTCTTAGATCATACTGTCCGACTGAATAAGGCTTGCAGCTCCGTAGTGAAAGCATCACCAACCCGTCTACGTGGTAGTCTTTAATCATTCTTTCCATAAGCCTTTGGCGATATTCCAGGTTATTGTTCAGGATCACAAGTCCGTATGCCTTTGCCATGGATTCGAATGGTGAATTTCGGTCCAGATAATGGATTGTCTCGGCCCATGCATTTGTGTATGTCGCAGCGACAAAATTGAGTCCCCTCAGGGCAAAAAGTTCAGACCAGTCACGCAGCTTGAACCATACTGCAATATTATCCCACATCAGTCGCCTTTTTTCATTTTTCACTGCACCGATATTATTTCTGACACGTTCTTGAAGTTCATTTAAAAGGATCTTGTAATAATCCAGTGCAACCGGTAGGCCCCTCAGTGACACTATAGGGGCCATGTGTACAAAAGCGTCGAAAATGGTCATTGGAGCCGGAGCATGTTTCATGGTAGCCAGTACTTTTCCCCATGTGTAAGAAGATTCAGCGGCGATTTCTATTATTTCTTCAAAACGGTTGAGAAAGAACTTGCGCTTGGAGATTTTTTCCAATTCAGGGATCATCTCTTCAAGCTGTCGTGTCATATATTTTATCGAATTTTCCTCAATGTCTTCGAAGTTGTAAGGAGTGTCAAAGATTATCAAAGGGATCTTCCAGTAATGCGATAGTTCCTTGTACCAGTATAGCACTGTCTGACATATATTATTGGAGCAAAACAGGAGGTCCGGTTTGGGCAGTCGTCCAACAGGAGTCTTACCCGAAAAGGCCTGTCCCAGGTCTATTCGGGCATAAGAGCATAAATCAGGATGATATCCCCTGTTTTCCGCCTCCAGGCATAGATCGGGCCCCATTTTTTGTGCCCCGCATAATGCCCCATGGTTTTCGGGATAGACCGTGTAAAAATCGAACGGTCGCAATAGTTCAACCGGTGCTCCGCTGGTCACCCATGCAATCGGTGCGGCCCCTTTCGCGAATCGAGAAAGATAATAATGACGGGTCATAATCTCCTGCAAACGGCCAGAACAATGCAAGGGGGGCACCATCTGAGGATGGGGTTTGCTGCGCTTTCTTCTTTTTTGTATCCTGTTGTTTATCTTGAGTAGGGTGGGTGCTCCGAGGTCTTTCATGAAATGATATCTTATGGATTGAAAATTGATCATCTGTTGCCTCAACTGATCATTTCCACGAACGCCTCAACCCTGGTACATATCTGGCCGCTGAGCCCTTGATTTAACTCGGTGTCCAAAACCAGAGATGGAATTCCCTTATTTTTTATCACTGTTCTGAGGTTGGGAACATCGAACCATTCGGGTTCGCAGAATTTGACCACATTAAAAATTACGCCTTTAGCTCCGGTCTGGTCTATCAGCCGGCTGAGATACTGCCCCCTTTCTGATATGGCTGAGCCCTTGGTGGAACAAGGAGGCAAACTGAAGTAGCCCTCAGTAATTTGATCCAGAGATTCCGTCTGCTCATTTCGCTGAGGAAAAAGCCTGCGGCTTCCTGCTAGGAGATCGTCATGGGCTATGCGGATTCCGAGATCATCCAGAAGGTTGAGAAGTTCAGGTGGATTGGGCAGTATGCCACTCAATATCACGGGAATCTGGTTTTTTGATTCCACTGTCTTCTTCTGCTCAAGGAAATTTTGCAACTCGGGGATGAGGTCATCAGGAAAGAGGTATTCATTTCGTCTTATAACCTCATAGAATTCCCTGTTACTTGTTGCTAGCTTGTTTGAGGCTCTCAGATTATATGCCTCTCTCATGAGAGACGATATTTTGCTGGCTTGTGCTGTTCGTAGCACCAGGAGATCTTGATCCAGAGGACCGAATTGTTTCTCCAGAGAGCAAATCAGATCATCTAGTTGTTTTCTATAGAAGTCCCTCGCCGCTGCTTTTGATGAGGCCTTGGGATGATAAAGGAAATAGCATTGCTTTGGAGGCTCTGTGAAATCGTTAACAATAGAGGCGAGGTTTTGAATAGAGTCACAGGTGTGAGGAAACAGGAACCCTTCCAAAAAGTCGCATTTTCCCTGGATTATAAGTTCCAGACCCAGTCTCGCCACAGAACATATGTATGACTGTAAATGCGCATTTGCAGCTCTGATCTCGATAGTAGGATCCCAGATTTCAACCGGTAAAATATTAAACGACCAAAATACTTCTTTGGGGTATATCGCCGGGAACATTCCCATCAGATTTCTTCCCTTTTCTTTTTGCGTGATTATATATTCTTTACGGGTCATGGACAGACCTTTTAAGTGTAAAAGAGATTTTGGTTGTTCTGAAGATTCGAAAAGAGATCGGCATAAAATATAAAATTACGGACTAATTAAAGTCAATAAATTTGGGATAAATTAAACGGTCAGAGCTGGATTCGCCAAATCATTGACAATCAAGTAGAAGGTGGCATAGTTAAGTCTCATGGCTTGAATTTCCGGGGAGGCTTACAGATGGTTTTCTCATGGCAAATCGATTTTTCTTGACTTGCTGAGCTTTTTCCTTTTTCATTAACTAATGGATCTAATTCTAAAAAGTCCGTTTTTGTGAAGATTGAAGCTCAAATATTTTAAGCTAATGCCTTCCACGAACTCTTGAAAACGATGCCTTGCCTATGCCTTTTCTTCTCTGTTTCTTCTTTAGCCATCACGGAGTCGTTTCTTGGACACTCTGATTGCAGTTGTCCAGGGACAAAGAGACCTCCGGAAAGGGGGCATATAATGACAGGAAAAAAATCTTTTACTAAACACGAGAATAAAATTTTTCCGGGTTTCAGGGATAATATCTCCAAGGCAGAATCCACTGAGGATGTAAAAAAATTTTTTGTTTATACAGCTAAAAAGCTTTTTGAGGAGGTTTTTGAAGGCCAAATGGAGTTTGACTACGAGGACTTCACCCTGACACCGAACAACGAAAATTTTTATGAGTTGAGCGAACGACTTGTATCTTCAGGGGATTTCAAGTCAGTTTGGGGTAATTCCGATCTCCCCCGTGTAGTTACCCGTCTGGCGGAATCTGCGGTTAGGCGATACAGACACCTGGAGAAACATCCGGAAAAAACCGACAGCAAAATAAGAATGTAGTCTACCGAACAATTGTACAAGGACCGTGTTCTTTCAGAAAGAACACGGCGAGGGTGGATTATTATGCTACAACAGGACGCTGATATAGTGTTTAACAGGGAGGTCGCTCCCGCGACCTTTCTGATGGGCTTACATGCTCCCGAGATAGTCGCGCAGGCCAGGCCGGGACAGTTTGTTATGGTCAGGATCAGACAGGGGCCTGATCCCTTACTGAGACGCCCTTTTTCTATTTGTGGAACAAGGAACAAAAAACTTTTGCTTATTCTATACCGGGTGGTAGGACGCGGAACATCTATCCTGTCAGGGGCAACGAAGGGAGAACGTTTATCGGTTATGGGACCTCTGGGAAGTTTTTTTGAGCTCCCAAATATCAGGCGGAAGCCTGTCCTGGTGGCTGGTGGCATGGGTACAGCGCCCCTGCTTTTTCTGGCACAGTCCATTGGAACAAAAAATCTTACATTCCTCGCCGGCTATCGTTCTCTACACGAGAGTCCCGGCATGGACCTGATAGGGCCTGTCGGCTTGGACATATCCATTGCGACGGATGACGGCTCCGCCGGATATCACGGTATGGTCACCGAATTGCTTGAAGACCGGCTGAAGGGATTTTCTGACAGGGATATCGAAATTTTTACATGCGGACCATTGGCAATGATTAAGAGTGTTTCTTCAATTACTCTGGCCGGTAATATACCTTGTCAGGTTTCCCTGGAGACCGCTATGGCTTGCGGCGTGGGGGCCTGCCAGGGGTGCGTTGTCAAGACAGTTAATCCGGACCTAGTTTACGCGCGAGTATGTAAGGAAGGACCTGTATTTCATACCGGAGTCCTGGACTGGGAATGTCTATGAAAAATAAGGCGGTTGACCTTAGAGTAAAATTAGGGCCCCTGGAATTAAAAAACCCGGTTCTAACTGCATCAGGTACTTTCGGATATGGTCGTGAATACTATCCGCTTGTAGATCCGGAACTTTTGGGAGCGGTCATCGTCAAGGGAATATCTCTGGAACCACGTATAGGAAATCCGCCTCCTAGGATAGTGGAGACACCTTGTGGAATGTTGAATTCTATAGGCCTGGCCAATATCGGCGTCAGGGCGTTTGTTGAAGAATGCCTGCCATGGCTTCGAGAGCGGAATGCAGAGGTAGTGGTAAATATCTACGGCCACAGTGAAGATGAGTATGCCGAAATAGCTGAACTGCTGAGAGGTGTTGAGGGCATATCTGCTATAGAGGTAAATATTTCATGCCCTAATGTGGAAAAGGGAGGCATGGCTTTTGGCACTGACTGTGAAGTTTCCGCGAGGGTAACTGAGAAGGTCCTTAAAAAGAGCGATAAACCGGTGATTGTAAAACTCTCACCGAATGTAACTGATATCACAGACGTGGCAAGGGCTGTGGAAAAAGCCGGTGCCCATGCAATATCGCTCATAAATACTTTAACAGGTATGTCTATAGATATAGAGAATCGTACCCCAAGGCTGGGCAGAATTAGTGGAGGACTGTCCGGCCCTGCCATAAGGCCTTTGGCATTATATATGGTTTACTGTGTCGCAAAGTCAGTGAACATTCCAGTGATAGGAGTTGGCGGTATAACGGATTATAAGGATGCCCTTGAATTTATGATAGCGGGAGCCCGGGCCATTGAGGTAGGGACTGCCAACTTCATTAATCCAAAGGCTACTTTGGATATTATTGAAGGTTTGGGAAAGTTCTGTCGAGAGCATGGCATCAAAAGGATCGAAGATGTCATAGGCACTCTGAGGGTTTCTGGTGACAGAAGATGAAATACAAGGAGGAGGAAGGGTAAAACTTCATTATTTGATGACATCACTTTAGCGGCCTACTTTTCTTCATTCAACTGGAGAAAAATCTCCTTTCCCACAATTCAGCTGTGGGATTTTTTTGCGGCTTTTTCAGCGAGGCGATTTACTGCCATCATATACTCCGAGAGACCGCGCAGAAAGATGTCGTTGTGATTGGCCCCGGGGATTTTGAGAAACGTCTTGTCAGGCGATTCGCTGGCCTCGTACAAGTCCAGTCCATCTGAAAAAGGGATGATGTGGTCTCTTTCCGCATGGATTATAAGGACAGGCTTGTTAAAGCTCCTTATCTTATCCAGATTCCGAAATCCGGACGATTTTTTCATTTCGGCAGAATTAATATCAACTCCCAAAAGCTTAAGCAGAGGGCCTTCGTGGGCCATGCCGCTTTCTACTATGAGGCCATCTATTCGGTCACCGTACCAGGAAGCCAGTTCAAGAACGGAAGAACTGCCCAGTGACCTGCCCATAGTAATAATGGGACCCGAGTAACCGTTTTTCATAAGCCATGTTATGACAAACTCGAAAATTATATGAGAATCCCTCATCATTGAAGTGACCGTAGGCTTGCCGGTTGACCTCCCATAACCACGGTAGTCTACCACCAAAAAATTGATTCCCATTCGGTTATAAAGAGGGGCTATCTCATGGTAGTCTGCGGCTATTTCGCCGTTACCGTGGAAAAAGAGAATATTGGGTGCGTCATTTTGGATCATGTGGAACCACCCCCCTACGACTACTTCCTTTGCCACTGGTATGAGTAACGCCTGCGATTGGGAACTGCTCGGGACTCCCCAGGTCCCTTCAGGCCTGGGATGAAACAGGAACATCAGAATCTCAGGTTTATCAAGCGCAGAATAGTCTATTTTTGAAATATCTATCATTGCGGTGCCTCCCAGGGTCCTCGTATTTTTGGGTGGATCGATATTAGCTGCAGATCCACTTTTTTCAACAGTTGTTCGTTTTTTTGGAATATGATTATGACAATTATATTAATTAATTTCAAGACGTTGCTTTTTTGTCTGAAATCGTTAACTGTTTTTTCAAATCGAAAATACATTTCAAGACGGTTGGAATTCCTGTCGCGGGATGGTATATAACTTTTTGTCGCATCAAACCTTCTCTTTAGATTGGCTTTTTAGGTGATTTCTGTAGGCTCCAGAGCGAGAGAAAAGCCAGGAGTGATAGGGTTTATAGTGATCTATTTTGACGATCATGCAGGCTATTGATATCTCGTCCTTTTTGTAGCAAGGGGGTTATTTTTATGTGGGAAAAAGAAGTAGAGGAGATTGAGAGACGTAAGCGCATTGCATATGAATTAGGTGGAAAAGAGGACGTAGAAAGACAGCATAAACAGGGCAAGATGACTGTTAGAGAACGGATTAATGCCCTCCTGGATTCGGGTACTTTTTCCGAGACTGGAGTTATGGCTGGTGAGGCCACATATGATGATGAAAATCAGCTCCTGGGTGTTGTTCCCTGTCCGATAGTTATGGGCCTCGGGAGGATAAATGGTAGAAAGACAGCTGTTCATGGCGATGATTTCACCATAAAAGGCGCTTCAGTAGGCAGAATGTATAAAGCTAAATTGGCGTATATAACAAAGATGGCCTATGAATTCAGGGTCCCGCTGGTCAGGCTCCTGGATGGTGCAGGCGGGTCAATAAGGGAAGTTGCGGATATAGGCTATGTCGAGCTACCATTTATCACCGACATGGCAGCTAGGGATCTGGCCGAAATGATGTCAATGATACCGATAGTTTCTCTGGGCCTTGGGCCTGTATCCGGTATCGGTGCCTTTCTTATGGTCCAGTCTCACTTTTCTGTTATGGTAAAGGAAAAGAGCCAGGTATTTGTGGGTGGGCCCCCTTTGGTACAATGGGCAACCGGTCAGAAATATACAAAAGAGGAACTGGGAGGTTTCAGAATACATACGAGATTGAGCGGAGTGGTAGATAATGAAGCGGAAAATGAAAAGGATGCATTTGAACAGGCAAAAAGGTTTATGGACTACATGCCCCAAAACGTTTGGGCGATGCCCGAGCGGAAACACAGCGAACTGGATGACCCGATGCGAAGGGATGAGGAACTCCTCTCAATAGTTCCGCGTGATTATAAGAAGCCTTACGACTCTAGAGAGTTGATAAAAATGATTTTTGATCATGGTTCTATTTTTGAGACAGGGAGATTCCAGGGTCGTTCTCAAATCACACTGTTGGCCCGTCTTAATGGGTACCCTGTAGGAGTCCTCGCTAATGACCCCAGATTCAAGGCCGGGGCTTTTTCGTGGGATGTGGCGGAGAAATATCAGCGCTTTGTGGATATGTGTGATACATTTCACCTCCCGGTTGTAAACCTGGTCGATCAGCCAGGGTTTTTTATTGGTAAAGAGGCGGAAGAGGGTGGCACGATAAGAAAAGGGGTAAGGGCCAGTTTTTCGGTTATACAATCAACCATACCCTGGGCGACTGTATACATAAGGAGATGTTTTGGCGTGGCCGGCGCGGCACAGTCTGATACAAGCAAATTGAACTGGCGTTACGCATGGCCCTCGGCTTACTGGGGAAATATACCAGTTGAGGGAGGTGTTTACGCTGCACACAGGGCTGAAATTGAATCTGCTGATGACCCTGTCGCCCTGCATGAGAAGTTAAAGAAATATTATATGGGCTTTGCGGCTCCTTTCAGAGCTGCGGAACATTTCGGGATAGAAGATATAATAGATCCCAGGGAGACAAGACCCCTCCTTTGTGACTGGATTGAGACAGCCTTTTCAATAGAAAAAACCAGGCTGGGAATAAAAAGAAGGGGTTTAAGATGTTAGTTCTTGGGCTCAATAGTTTTCAACGGAGTGCCTTCTTTTTACGTCAGCCTCAACTGAGAAAGGTCTGTCCGAGGAAGCAGAGAACAAATGTTCAAGTTCATATGCCTCTGTTTCTATCGGAATAGAATAGTAATCAAATCCGTTTTGAGCCCATCCCTTTATATATTCTTCAAAGAATCTATCAATGCCAAGTATCCTGTATTGGCAAACATGAACGCATTCGTGGAAAAGAAGCGATAAGCTGTAAGGGCTGCGCAACCAGGGCTTTACAGCTACGACAGTATCTACCAATGTAATACCGGCCATACTCCTCATATCAATCGGGATCTCCTGCCCCGCATCAAGGAAAACTGAAAAGAAACTTGGGTTTTCGATCTGGGAAACTTCGTTTATTCTCACTATATCAAGAGTTTGTTTGTGAAAATAGGGGGAGAGGCTGTCTATTTGAAAAGGCGCAAGCTTTTTTCCTGTATTACGGTAGAGGTTCCTCTGACTAAGTACCCAGGACTTCCCCTCTTTAATAAGGAAATCGATTAGATCATCCAAATTTTGCTCTCCTCTGGCCGAGATGGTAGAAGGTTATGGATATAATGTGACGCCGAGCTTTGAAAATTTTTAATATGTTTCGCTAATTTCTTCATTAAAAAAGAGCTGTTTCTTAAAGCAATTCGGCATAGGTGCAATCTGCGATGGAAAGATTGCACATATTTATATTTCTGGCTTTTGGCTGAACTATTAATATGCTAATCTAAATGACTAGGATTTTGAACAAGTTTCTATTTCTCGAAAAAGTCCTTCCTCTGATGATTATCAGGTATTAAGAAAATCAGGCTATCAGAAAACGCTTCCGAGGAGTGGCAATTTTTATTATAAATACCTTCCTCTTTTGACACCCGTGAAAAGATATTCTATAAAGCCCCCTGGAGGGAAAGATGCCAACTTGGGCTGTCTTTTTTTGGTGGTGACCGGTATTCTTTTTTGTGGCAAGGTCGCATATGTCCTGGCCACAGGATGGACTCTGCCTATTACAAAAGGGGCCCTTTTCGTGTCAACTGCCCCTGAGAGAATAGAGGCGGTTTTGGACGCTGTATCCATGGAGAAAGGCGAATTGCTCGTGGACTTAGGATGCGGTGACGGGAGGGTCCTTCGAGCAGCAACTACGAAGTACAATGTAAATGCGTTGGGGATCGAAGTAAATCCCCTTGCCTACTTGCTGGCGCGCATCCTCAGTATGAGAGAAAAGAGAATCAGGATCAGATGGGGAAGTTTTTGGTCTAGGGACCTACGCCAGGCGGATGTGGTTTTTTGTTACTTGTTTCCAGATGTTCTTAAGAGGCTGGCCGTAAAACTAGAAAATGAGTTGCATATCGGAGCTGTAGTGATCTCCTGTAATTTTGGGATTCCTGGCTGGCGGCCCGATAAGGTCTTGCGTCCCACTTCATACTCTCACGGTGATCCGATATACGTGTACCGGTTCCCCGATTCACACCCTGGGAGGTGATTTTATTCTTCAATTTTCATTTGTTCAGGCAGAAGGTCTTGAGGGCCTTGCCTAACTGGATAAGCAGAGGGACCTGGATAGATTTACATAAGGCGCGAATATTGTTGCTGTGTTTCCTGGCACTAAAAGACCGGGGTAAACAAGCGTAGGATGAGCATTAATTATCATCTGTTGATTACGGGATTTCAAAATTGTGTCCAATTTTCAGGCGAGAATTTGAGCGCAAAATTCCGTGATCAGGTTGTTATGTGAAGAATTGGGTATGGGTTGCTTTAAAAATCCGGTTTTGATTGAGATTAAACAGGATATGCCCGGTTTCAACCGCTTTATAGGGTCCTGGTTATTTCGGGGTAAATTCAACATCCTTGTAGATGTAGGTCCGGCCAGGACGGCTGGTCGCCTGGTAGAGTCCCTGAGTGCCGAGGGATTAGATAGGGTGGACTACATTCTCATCACTCATATACATATCGACCATGCAGGAGGTCTGGGTGAATTGCTCGACCATTACCCTGGGGCGATTGTTATCTGTCACGAAAGGGCGGTCAAACATCTGGTTGATCCATCGGTTTTGTGGGGTGGAAGTCTGAAGACCCTTGGAAAAATCGCTGAGGCCTATGGAGAACCCCGTTCGGTCGAAAAACAGAGAATCATTCCTCACACGCGGTGTGATTTTGAAGGCCTTAGGATCATTGAAACACCAGGCCATGCTTTTCATCATCTTAGCTTCAGTTACGCTGGGCATCTTTTTGCAGGGGAGGCTGCCGGCACCTACTTTAGAATCGGCGATATGGAATACCTGAGGCCTGCAACTCCGCCCAGGTTTTTCTTTGATGTATGCATGGACAGCCTATGGCGTTTGCTGGAATTAGAGGACCAGCCAATATGTTTTGCACATTTTGGAGAGGCACCAAGCTCCCATCGTCTTTTAAGGGTTGCAATGGATCAGCTCTTTCTCTGGAAAGGGGTTATTTCAAAGCAACTGCAAGTGTCTTCAAGGGGAGAGGCTTTTATAAAAAGGTGCTTAGAACTTCTTATTGAAGAGGATTTGAATCTAAGGGCATTTGGGAATATGAGCCAGGATAGCAGGTCACGTGAAGAATTTTTCATAGCCAATTCTATCAGGGGGTTCGCAGGGTTTCCTGATAAGGATGGTCAGGAAGGTAATAGAAGTCTTGAAAACAGGCCAAAGGCGCTTATATTAAAAAAACAATGAAACTTACCCTTTAGAAGGGGTGAATATTTATTATGGAAGACACCAGGCATCTCGAAAAAGCAAATTTCAGATCAATAATAGAACTGGATGGGCTCGATAAAATTCAAGAGAGACTCAACATCGTTGATGTGTTTTTGAGTACTGAGGGGCACATAACGATTGAGGAATTGTGTCGTCTTCTTAAGGAGAAAGGGTTTGATTACGAACCTAATTTTGTCAGGCAGTGTATGAACCGGATGGTGGATCTGGGTTTCGCTCAGAAAGAGCAGTTCGAAGGCAAACCGGTGCTGTATGAGCACAGGCATCTGGGAAGACATCATGATCATCTCATCTGCACAAAATGCGGAAGGATTTTTGAATTTGCCAATGACGATCTGGAGCGATTACAGGTTGAAATCGCAGCCCAGCACGGGTTCCACATGCTTCAACACCGAATGGAGATTTACGGCCTTTGTTCAGATTGCCTCGCCAGCAGAAAACCCTTGATGCCTCTTGCTATGGCCAAATCTGGAGAAAGGGTTAAGATAAAGGAGATCGCTGGAGGAAGAATCGCTAGATCCAGAATGGCGGATCTTGGTATCAGAATAGGGGATAGTGTAGAGATTATTAACAACAACGGTATGGGAAGGCTTATTTTGGGTTGTGGTTGTACCAGACTGGCTATAGGACGGGGGGTTGCACAAAAGATTATGGTCTCGGCAGAGGAGGAGACAGCTAAGGCGATCTGCGACGAGAAAGTTTAAATTTTGTGGAAATTACATTATATCCTTAAAAATTTCCCGAAGTCTGTCTCTGACAACCCTTAATGCCTTTTCAGTTCTACCTCTACGGTGGTATCGTTCTCTTTCAGCTGGAGTGACTGCAGCAGGTATATGGCGCATTTTGAGTTTTATGATAGCCATGTAATCATCAAGTAGAAATCTTTTATATACGAGATTAAACGGAGGGAAGCTGAATTCCGTTTTTGAAACAGATGCACCCCAATCGATTATATAAGGATATCCATCATCTCCAAGAATTGTATTAGGGGCTCTTTTTAGATCGCAGTGCGCTATACCCTGTTTGTGACACCTGTCAACCAGGTCTTTCAACCTATCGAAGAAAGTTTCAGGTAGGATCATTTCTTTTTCAAGATTTTCCAGGCTCTTTCCATGTATCTTTTGAATTACCAGGGCAACCCCATCAACAACCCTATAAAAAGAGGGCACGCCGTCGACATCTTTCAATCTCTTGTAAGCCCGGCTCTCTCTCCACACCAAAAAGCGGCCTACAGTGTTTCGAAACAGGGGCCTGTTCGCACTGAAATCTTTGACAACAGCAGAGACTCCGTCTTCCTCCACGAGCCATATGACGGGTCTGGTGTTGGAGGGATTCCTCAATACGCCGCAATTCTTTTTTGGAAGATCAGAAAGATTGAGGGATTCAAACATATTAATTGATCTTGGTTAGGTATGGGCAGTTTTTTTAGCTCGCACCTCTTGTTTTAGCCAACTATACCATGCCTCGAGTCCTTCCCCTGTTTTGCAGGAAACTTCAAACATGGTCATATGAGGGTTGACTTTTAGAGCTTCCTCTTTGATCTTTTCTACGCTGCAATCTAGGTAAGGGAGGAGATCTATTTTGTTTATAATCAACACCTTTGACTCGTGAAACATGAGAGGATACTTGGATGGCTTGTCGTCACCTTCGGTAACACTAAGGATCATAGCTTTGAAGTCCTCTCCAACTTTGAATTCAGCGGGGCAGACAAGGTTCCCGACATTTTCAACTACAAGTAGATCAAGGTTATTAAAGTCGAATTCCTGAAATGTGTCCCTGATCATGTTTCCATCCAAATGACAGGCACCGCCCGTATTTATTTGAACTGCCGGCACACCCTTTTTAGCAATCCTTTCCGCGTCGTGGGAAGACTGGATGTCCCCTTCTATCACTCCGATTTTGAATTCTTTCTTTAGCTCGTCTATGGTTTTTTCCAAGAGGCTGGTTTTGCCGGCTCCTGGTGAACTCATAAGGTTGAAAACCAACAGTCCTTTTTCATCAAATAGGATTTTATTTTCAAGGGCTATTCGATCGTTGGCTTCAAGAATGTTTTTTACTACTGAGATCTTCATGCTCTGCTCCTTTTCAAAAATTTCCGTGTCGATTCTTGTTTTTAAGATTATAATACTTTTTTTTAAAAGTGCCTGTATTTCAAATTACTTCCATCTCAACAATTGAAAGGTCCTGTCCCGAGATTGTATCAATATCTGTACTGTGACAATGAGGGCATTCAAACACATAGTCATGGATTTCAAACGACTCACCACATTCCCTACACGTTGCTCTTAGCGGGACAATTTCCATGATCAATTCGGCCCCTTCAAGTTCGGTCCCGGAAGTCATAACCTCAAAGCAAAAAGAAAGGGATTTGGGTACGATTGCGGACAATTGTCCTATATGCAGTTTTACTGATTTCAGCCCTTTGGCATCATTTTTTAACATCTCTTCCTTAATGATGTCCACTAGGCTCTGGGCGATAGACATCTCATGCATAAAAAGAAAGTCTCCAGCGGTAAAAAACTCTCGAATTTTTAGTGTGCGACCTTATTTCCTCTTTTAGCTGGCAATCCGAAGGATTATCAGATTATAGGATTAGGTTGGTGTATAAAATGTCAGCCCTGCATTAGCGCCACTATGAGGGAGTTCACCTTCTGCCTGGCATCATTGAATACGCCCGAAAGATTGAGCGAATGATTGGCAAAGATACTCTCCGGATTCCCGTTGAATACTATAAGTGGCTCGAAGTAGCATCTCCTGAGGTTTTCGATGATTTTATCAACCATTTTTACAGAATTTTTATCGGTCAAGACCTCTATAAAATCAATCCGTATTGCCTTAAAAGACTCATGAAGGGCATAGGCAACTCCCTGGCCGTAATAAAAATTGTCATCAATTTGATACCATGGAATGTCTATGTTTATCATCTTTGTTCCTTCATCTACTGCAAGAGTATCTCTTAAATCGCGAGGGGCGTTTATAAGCCTCGTATTGATGCCTCCCATGAGGGATGCATACTGATTGAGAAGTTCCACAAGGTTATCTGCCCTTGGATAGAAGTTAGTTTTTCCCTGACCCAGATTTTGATAGAAAACATTTAGACTGTTGTAAGCCTTTTTCCATCTGCTCTCTGCTGAAGGGAACCACCACTTGTAGGGGTCATTGGATAGGGCGGTAAAAGCTCCTTCTGCTGAAGGGTCGAGTTTGTCGGTGGTTCTCATTCGGGAGAGGGTGTCTCTAAGGACCCTGACATTATATCTGACGACTTCCAGCTCCCCAATTTGAAAATTAGGTTTGTTGTCCAATAAAACGGTTGGCCAGAAGATGTCATTGGGAAGCCAATTTTCATACATCTGTTTAATAAGGATTTGGTTCGTGCGTATGAAGGCCGCTCCCTTTGCCTGATTATCCAGATCGCCCAAGACAATATGCTCCGGTTTTTTAGAGTTTATGAACATAATGATAATAATAAACAAAAAAAGCGCTAAAACCACGATTAGAAAAGTAAACTTTCCCGCTTTGCTTTTTTCTGTAGAGATTGTATTTTCCATTTTTTCACCGCCCGTTAAATTTTCATTAGCCAAAATGGTTAAGAAAATAAAATGTGCCGGAGCATTTTAGCAGTTAAAGAAACATGCCGGATTTTAGATTTTTTATTTCTGTAATAGTCCTATAAGTTATTTAGATATACAAAAAATATAATTTAGTTTTTATTTTTTCACCTCGTATTGTCCGGTCTATCGCTATTTCATGTATTTTAGAGACGAGCCTGCCCTAATGTCAACAAGTAAGAAGAATCTTGGTTTTTGTCTCCCATCCAGACTGATTTCTACTAAACCATATCAGTTCATTTGTGCCCGTACAGAAGGGAAAAGTGTTCGGTCTGTGTGAGGAAGAAACTTTGCTGCACTGAAGAGATGCATGAATTCCTGGTTAACATTGAGTTCAAGGTAAGTGACCCGGTCCCGGATGCTTCTGATTTTATTTCTGTCCTGCAGAAATAGGAGTGCTCGACTTGCTCCTTTGATTGAAGTGTTTCCCAGCGATACATACGTTTCGCGGGGCAGGTCTGGGATCATGCCAATTGTAATGGCTGACTGGGGGTCGATGTACGAACCGAAAGTTCCTGCCACATAAAACCTTCCTATTCCCGACAGGGGAATATTTACGGTATTACTTATAGTCGTCAGAATTGTATACATTGCTGCCTTTGAGCGAATTAGACCATCTATATCAGTCTGACTGAGACTAAGAGCCTGGTGCGAGGCTGACTCTGCCTCCGGGACCAATACTAAATGCCGTATTCCGTCGATTTCAGTGATTCGGCCCCCGCATCTTTCTGCGTTGTACTTCCCCCTGACGTCAATCATACCAGCCAAAAAAAGTTGAGCAACCAAATCAATCATGCCTGACCCGCATATTCCTATGGGAGGTTGGCTGTCAATTGTCCTTATGCTGAATTTCAATGTGTCTGGATCGATAAGTATTTTATCGATTACACCCGGTCCAGCCATCATCCCCATATTAGCTACTCCGCCCTCCAAAGCCGGCCCAGCAGCACCCGCACAAGCCATCAGCCATTCGCTATTTCCTATAACTACCTCCGCATTTGTTCCTACATCAATGAGAAATGAGATATCTGAATGGTCGCTCATACCGGAAGCGAGAATTCCTGCTATCAAATCACCGCCAAAGTAACTGCCCACATTTGGAAATACTAAGACGGGGGCCTCCTGATTTATTTCAAGCCCCAGTTCGAAGGCAGTTATAATATCCGGGTTGTTTATGGTGGGTATATACGGTTCACGGCATATCCAGTAAGGGTCGAGGCCTAAGAACAAGTGTGTCATAGTGGTGTTGCCTGCCGCTGACACGCCTACGATTGAAACAGGCTCGATACCCGTTTGTCCTGCCAAAGCAAGTATTTCCCTGTTGAGTCTTTTAATCAGGAGGTCTTGCAGTTTTTCCAGACCACCCTTCTTGGCAGCAAAGTGAATCCGTGTAAGTATATCTGAACCTATTTCAATCTGGGGATTTTGAAAGGATTTTTCTATAACAGTCTCGCGGCTCAAGAGATCCAGAAGTCTGACAACTATGGTAGAACTGCCGAGATCAACCGCCAGGCCATAAACGCCTTTTCCTGTTTTACAGGGATAAATATCTATAAGCCTCCAGGAATCTCCCTCTTCAGAGACTATAGCTCTTACACTGTAATCAGCCTCTCTCAATTTTCGGGTAAGGCCTTTAATTAGGGAGAAATCTACTTTCACTTTATCCGTATTAAGGGATTTCCTGATACCTTTGATCAAGCGGTCTGTATCTGCGGTATTGTCATTCAAACTGGGGCTTTCGATATTTGGTATTATTACCTTTATCCAGGGTTGGTCTTCAGAGCTTTTTTCCATAATCCTCAATTGTTTTATGCTGATATATTCTTCAGCCAATAATTGATATCCATTATCATAAGTATCGATTGCGGGGTGCTTGCCAGAATATTTGAAGCTGCTATTCTCCGATTATCTTGACTAGGACACGTTTTCTTCTTTTTCCGTCAAATTCGCCGTAGAAAATCTGTTCCCAAGGCCCAAGATCAAGCCTGCCGCCAGTAATAGCTACAACTACTTCTCTGCCCATGATCTGGCGTTTCATATGTGCGTCAGCATTGTCTTCTCCAACATTATGCCTGTACATGGAAACCGGGTCATGGGGCGCTAGTCGTTCAAGCCAGAGATCATAATCGTGGTGAAGTCCCGACTCATCATCATTGATAAAAACTGAAGCGGTTATGTGCATCGCGTTTACGAGCACCAGGCCTTCTGAAACGCAGCTCTCTTTGAGACAATCCTCTACCTGAGGTGTAATATTAATGAATGCTCGCCTGGTGGGAACTTGAAACCACAATTCCCTACGAAAATTTTCCATTAAAGTGCTCCTTAGCAGACCGCAATCGGAAACGGTTCCATAAAACAATAAGTTATTAAAACATATAAATAATATTGTAAAATATATTTAATTGCAATTGAAAGCGGTATATAAGCTAGAGGTTTGATAATGGGCGGGGGATACATTTATAAGGGAGAGGCCGGTTTATATGGATTTATCTCTTTTTACTGCGGTTTCTGTAATAACCAATAGAACGGTGACTGCCCGAAAGTTATGTATAAAATAACCAGTATAGAACCGGCTGAAAATCAAATATTAATAAGCTCTTCTTGCTTCATTCTGGCCTGGATAAATCTTATAACGCGAAGGAAAAGAAATAATAAGGCCACCAATGAAAGTGATCCCGCAAGTATGGGAACCCAGAAACCGGTTGTCTGTGCCTGCCTGAAACCTATCATGATTGATGTCATGCACATTATTCCCAGATAGAGAGTCGCTATAACACTCAAGATTGCAAGGGTCCAGAGAGCAGGCTTCCTGAGAGACCTCATTTTTTCATTTCCTCCAGTTTTTGGCTGAGGAATTCCACCTGGTGTTTCATTTT
>CAZVGY010000035.1:0-30690 GCA_964627015.1 uncultured Desulfobacteraceae bacterium | reverse complement strand
TCCGCTCGCCTTTATGGCACTGGGTTTGATGGCCTATATAGGACCTTCGGCTTTATAAAGAGAGTCCTGATCAGTCCCTAAAAGGTATGCTGAACAGTCCCCTGACCGATTGATTTTTAGCAAATCTAACGAACCGAACTTATTTAGCCATGGGGCCTTAGGCTTTAAAAAGAGACTCCTTTAAAGGCGTCAAGAGTGGCGTATCTCCCAGCAGTGGTGGTTTCGTTGTCTGCGTTGAAAGTCTCTCGGGATGGTAGGGCGACTAATATCCAGAACGTTAAAGTCGGACAAAATCTTTTTATCCATTTTAAATTGCTTAAAATTGCTTAGAAAAATCAACTCTCCATTCCGCTCCAGCCTTTTCATTGCCAGGCGTATAAGCCGGGGATGATCTTTTTGAATATCAAAGACCTTCCCCGTGCGCTTGGAATTGGAAAACGTCGGCGGGTTTGCAAAGATCAGTTCAAACCTGTCCCTTGTGCGTGACAACCAGTCCAGACAGTCATCCTGTATCATATGATGGTTTTCACTGCTGAATCCATTAATAGCCAGGTTGCTTAGAGCCCATTTCAGATATACAGGCGATAAGTCCACAGTTGTAGTGGTGGCACCTCCAACAGCCGCATAAACTGTAGCTGAGCCGGTATAGCCGAACAAGTTTAAAAACCGGACACCATTCACCTTTTCCTGAATCATGCGGCGTATTATTCGCTGGTCCAGGAAAAGCCCGGTGTCAACATAATCTGCGAGGTTTATCAGAAACCGGCAGTTGTTCTCCAAAACCTCAAGCAGTTTCCCTGTGTTTCTCTTCTTCTGGTATTGAGCTTTTCCTTTTTGCTTACGCCGAACCTTGACAAATACCTGATCGCTTCGGACACCTAGGACTCTCTTGATAGCATCTATAGCCTCTTTCATCCTCATGGCCGCTTTTTCCGGAGCCACGGTCTTGGGTGGAGCATATTCCTGAACATGGACCCACTTTTCATAAAGGTCTACAGCCATGTTGTATTCGGGAATATCCGCGTCGTAGATACGGTAGCATGAAATAGATTCACGAATTGCCCATTTCCGCAAGAGCTTCAAATTCTTTTTAAGCCTGTTTTCAAAGGAGCTCTCTTTAAGAGGGGTAGGTGCTGGAAGGGCTGTTTCCGGCGGCAATTTATCCGTGATATCTGTGGGCACGTCAAACAGGCTTAATTGACAGGGGATCTGTCCATTAAATAGTCTGTATCTTTTTAGTGAATTCAGGCCAATAGCTTCCGCTATTCTTAATTCGCTGGCAAACACACCCACACGCCATCCGGTAAATTCCTCTTTGAGTTTTTTCCCGAAATAGCGATATAGATGGTGAACAGAATCCAGGGAGTCCAGTCGTTCTCCATAGGGAGGATTTGTTACAATAAACCCCCCAAGGCCTTTCCCTTCCTTTTTTCTTTTCAAGGGGTTTTGAAGGTGTGCGAGTTCCTTTTTTTCAACATGCACGATATTCTTGAGCCCGGCCTTCAACACATTACTGGAGGCTGCACTGACCGCTCTGGGGCTGGCATCAAACCCTAATATCCGGGGCCAGGCACGCCTCAGTCCCAGCTGCCTGCGTTCCCTGGCTTCGGCGACAAGATTTTGCCAAAGAGTTTTATTGTATTCCCTCCAGCCCAAAAATCCGAAATAATCCCGCCCAAGCCCTGGAGCTATGTCACCATAGATGAGGGCGGCTTCTATAAGCAGCGTACCAGATCCGCACATGGGATCTATAAATATGCCATCTGGATCAGCGTCGGCAGGCCAGCCGGCAAGATGTAAAACAGCAGCAGCTAATGACTCCTTTAAAGGGGCTTCCACCCCTGCTATCCTGTATCCACGCCTGTGCAGGCTCTCTCCTGCCAGATCAAGGCTGAGTGTGGCTGTTTCACCATCAAGAAACAGATGAATCTGAACCGAAGGCCTGTTTGTATTAACAGAGGGGCGCCGGTTGAAAAGCCCCCTGAAGTGATCAGCCACCGCATCTTTTACTCGCAGTGCGCAGTATTTGGTGTGCTGGCTGGAAGAGCCGCTGGAGGTACACGTAACAGCAAAGGTATCATTAATAGACAGGTGTTCTTCCCAGTTAACATCCAGTGCCCTGTTGTAAAGCGAGTCAGTATCAGGGGCGGAGAATTCTGCCAGATGAAGAAGAACGCGTGACGCAAATCGTGACCAGAGACAGGCCCGATAAGCAGATTCCATGTCACCCCTAAAAATTACCGCCCCGTTTGCTTTTGATATCTTTCTGGCTCCAAAGGAAATAAATTCATCTGTAACCAGTGGCTCGAGTCCGTACGCACATGTGGCAGTCAGGAGGCTTGTCCACCTTTCATTCACTTTTGTCTCCTCCTCAGGAGAGGTCCCGCAGGCTGTCAAGGTATTTCTTGTACTCAAGCAGTTTTGAAAGCGTGAAAATTGCCTGTTCAGCAAAAGGATACGCGTAATGGCCCATTTCTGTGAGAACCGCGGACTGGCCGTTGAATGAGGTGGTGATGACAGGCTTTCCATAGATTTCCACCCAGTTTAAAAGCATGATCTGAAGCAGCGGATCGAAAACCTTTGCAAATCTTTCTCCTATATTTTCGACACTGCCTTCCTCAAAGGAACGAATAACATCACTCAGCTGCTTCGCCAGCTTAGGCCTTAGCCTGGATATTATAGAGGAGCTGACCTGCCTCTTTGTAAATTCAGCCACTTCCAACAGGTCTGATGTGCCGAAGAAAGAGAAAAACACCTCAACTATCTTTCCGATGAGTTCTTCCATCCAAGAAGTTCCATTTATGGATTCAGTATCAACGCCTTCTTCGGGAACTAATCTGGAAAAATCACTGAATATTTTTTTGAGAGATCCTGCAAGATCATTACTGATAGTCGCAAAAACAGCGCTGAAGTTGGCAAAGCTGTCAAAACCCATAAACACCATTGAGTCTATCTCAGGGAGTTTCAGCAATAGTTCAGGAGCCTGCATATAGGCTATAAAATCTCGATTCCCTGCCGGGTCGACTGGATTTCCTTTACTCCATCTGGGGGGAAAAATTTTATCGAATTCAGCGATCGTCTCAGGTGCAAGGTCCACTATTTCCAGGCCCATAGATGCGCAGGCATCGGCGCTGATAACACCGTAACTGCCGCCGGGCGTGATGATGGCAACTCCGTTTCCTTTGGGAAGAGGCTGGGTGAGAAAACCTATTGCTACGTCGAGCAGTTCCTCTGTGGTGTAAACACGGATTACACCCGCCTTTTTAAAAGCGCTGTCATACAGATCGCTCGACCCTGCAATCGCTCCAGAATGGGAGGTTATGGCCCTGATCCCAGGAGGTGTCCTTCCGGGTTTCAGTGCTATCACCGGTTTTTGGGCTGAAACAGCTTTCACCTTTTCTATAAAGCGGGCCCCGTCCTCAAGCCCCTCAATATACGCCAGGATCACCTTGACCTCGGGATCGCGGCCAAAGCACTCTATATAGTCCTCTATCTGAATATCAGCCGCACATCCGCAGCTTACATATCGATGGAAACCGACTCCCCTCTCATATCCCATTGTGAGCACAGCGCTGCCTACGTTTCCCCCCTGCGATACAAAGGCAATGGGCCCCTTTTTTACGGGCAACGGGAACATAAATGCCTTTAGATCAGAGGAGGCGCTCCAGAACCCCATGCAATTGGGACCCGTGAAACGGAGAGCGCCCTTTCCGGCGATAGCCAGGACTTCGTCCTGCAATCTCTTTCCTTCCTCTCCGATCTCTGCGAAACCTGCGGAGATAATAACACCCGCCCGTACCCCTTTTTTAACGCAGTCCTCCATAACAGAAGGAACAGCAACACTGGGTATGACGAAGATGGCCAGATCTACTGGCTCATCATCCGGAATGTCGGACACCTTTTTATAGGCTTTTTGTCCCAGGACTTCATGTTCCTGGTTGTTTACAGGGTATACCTTTCCTCCAAACCCATTCAAAACCGAAGCATAGGTGGAAAAGCCCCATTTGCTCCAAATGTTTGACGCACCTATAACTGCTATTGACCTTGGGTTAAACAGCGGTTCAAGCTCTTCCGTCCCTAGTGTATGTTTCGGCATGGCTTATTATGCTCCTTTTGTTTCGAATATTTAAAGCAGGCATTATTTGATATAAATCCAGGCATATCCAGATGCCTCTATCTGATTTTTAGAATTTGATATTTTAGCATACACTATGTATCCTGACAACAAAGCTGATCTAATGGATCAGAAGGTCCTCACGCATACTTTGAAAAGGCATGGGGATCGAGGATTACAGGGAAAAATAAAGCTTGAGAAAATAAATGATCAGAGAATACACCCACGAACTGAATAGAGAGATCAGATCTATTGCCGGTGCATATGAGCTTGACAGCGAAGGGCGGCTTCAAATTAAAGGCGAAGAGGTGCTCTATACAGTGGGAAATGCACTGATAGATTCTTCCTGCTGCGGGTCCTGGGGTTGTCGTTTCGCCATTGTGCCCGGATATATAAGGAACCTTAATATCCGCAAAAACAGACAGGGCTATTGGGTCTCTGAAGTTGAGCCTGTTGTTGACTTAGAAGCACAATCCAAAATTAAACAGTTTCTGGAGAAGCAAGAGAACGTCAGCCAGGTCGAATTTCTGTAAAATCCAACCTGAAATTTCTCCTTGACACCAAAACATTGAGGTCCTAGTAATATTATGTATACGAAAGAATTGATATGGTTGAATATAATGACTGCATAATATTCCTTCTCGCCAAAGCCTATCAAAAGGCCCATGGGAATTTCAAACGGCGACTGTATTCCTATGGACTGACACCTGTACAGCACCTCATTCTGGAAGCCCTCTGGGCTAAGGAGGGTGTGTCCGCCGGAGATATCGGGAAACAGCTGGTACTGGACAGCGCTACTCTGTCAGGTGTACTTGACCGGATGGCCGAAGCAGGATGGATAGTTAAGAGGACCGATGCCGAAGATAAAAGGTTTATAAGGGTCTATCTCTCTGAAAAGGCCAGGGAACAAAAAGACTCTCTTATCAATGAAAGGAAACACATAAACGATGAAATACTTTCGGCCCTTTCCCTTGAGGAAAAGGTCCTTTTAAAACGTCTCTTGAGAGACCTTTTATAGATTTTTTATTATGATTCGTATACAAAATGCTGAGCATTTCCTGCGTAGTTCCTGTAAGTTTAAGGACTTTCACAGGATGCCCCGGGAAGTTCCGGCTTCCTGACCATATCTTTTGCCCCGTAAGGGGTTTTATGTTTTTTGACATGTCATCAGAGCGTGGATTTCTAATATACCAAATTAAGGAGGTTAAATAATGTCGGCCGAAATTTATTATCGACTGCGTGAACAGCTGGATCAATATGGAGTCGGCTACCCGTCCACTGACTCCGGCGTGGAAATGAAAATCTTAGAGAAGCTCTTTACTGAAGAAGATGCACAGATGTTTCTTAACATGAGCCTGATGATGGAAACACCTGAGTCAGTAGCCAAGAGGCTGAACCAGGATCCCGGGGAGGTTGCTGAACATCTCGATGCCATGGCTCAAAAGGGACTGCTTTACCGCCTGCGGAAAAATGGTAAGGCCAGGTATTCGGCGGTACCTTTTGTAATAGGCATCTATGAATTTCAAATCAATGCCATGGACAAAGAGCTGGCTCAACTGTGCGACCAGTACTTCAGTGAAGGAGGTTTTCTGGATCAGATAGCCAAGCAGACCAGCCCGCTCCGCCCCATACCGGTAAACCGCTCGGTGGACGTCTCCTATCCCATAGCTGCTTATGAGGACGCCCGCGGAATAATCAAAAAGCAGGAAAAGATAGCTGTCGCAAACTGTATCTGCCGGCTGGAAAAAGGGCTCCTCAATGAGGCTTGTGGTAAGCCTCTGGAAGTATGTCTGGCCTTTGGGCCGCAAGCGGATTATTACGTGGAATTGGAAATGGCACGATACATTTCAACTGAAGAGGCTCTCGACATCCTGGATTTGTGCGATAAGGAAGGGCTGGTACACCAGCCCAACAGCTCTAAGAACGTAGTTGCCATATGTAACTGCTGCGGCGACTGCTGTGCAGCACTCGGCGCTTTAAAGAAGCACCCCAAGCCTGCGGAAATTGTCCTCTCCAACTATTATGCGGTCGTAGATCCAGACCTGTGCTGTGCCTGTGAAACATGCCTTGATCGTTGCCAAATGGATGCTATAAGCATGGGTCCTGATGACTTGGCTGTTGTAAACCTTGACCGTTGTATAGGCTGCGGGCTTTGTGTTACAACATGTGAAACAGGTGCGTTGACCCTTGAACAGAGGCCGGAAGACAAGCGCCGTGAACCTCCTGCCAAGTACACTGAATATGTGGCTAATCTGTCTGAGAGCAGAGGTAAATCCCTGATCCCCCTCTCCTTCAAATCATAAACTCAGCAGCGAATTCTGTTATGGGAGAAGAGAAATAATTTCATAAGCATATAGGATCCTTTTATAGGCAAAAGATCTTCATGAGCGCCCAAATTTTGCCGCCAATGGAGTAAAAATTTATGAATGATCCTGATTTGGAAATGTATTGTCTTCAAGCTGAGAAAGAGGGTGCCTTTCATGCAAAGCAGGTACTGGCAGAAAGTGTGGTGACTGCCGCCTGGACAAGGTTCAAATGCCAGTTCGGATGTCCGGCCTATGATACCAACTACTGCTGCCCTCCTTATACCCCCACGGCTGACAAGACGAGAGAAATTATCTCCTGTTACAGGCGGGGCCTTCTTTTTCACTTTCAAGTCCCTGGCGATCCAAAGGGCTATTCCTTTTTCAAGGACTGGAAGAAAAATTTCATGCTCCTGTTGAACCTCGAGAAAAAAATGTTTAAGGACGGATATTATAAAGTTTTGTTGTTCCTGGCAGG
Source organism: uncultured Desulfobacteraceae bacterium (assembly GCA_964627015.1). Taxonomy (GTDB): domain Bacteria; phylum Desulfobacterota; class DSM-4660; order Desulfatiglandales; family Desulfatiglandaceae; genus CAZVGY01. The sequence continues at coordinate 23,795 of CAZVGY010000035.1, read as the reverse complement.
GCCATGTCTTTTATGCAGAAAATGTGAGAAGCTGGAAGGTTCTGCCTGCAAGTTTCCAGAGCTGGCCAGACCGTCCATGGAAGGATGTGGCATCGACGTGTTTCAGACAGTGCGTAATAATGGCTTTCAGGTTGAGCCTCTTTGTGAAAAAAGAGAGCATCAAAATGTTTTCTGTCTCATGCTGGTGGATTAGCCTGATAATCCAGGCCCTGAATGAGAGGAAGGAGATAAGATTAAGATATAATAAATATTAAATAGCAACATCTAAAAATGGTATCAGTATTAAGGATGTGGGCTTACCATAACCGGGCTGACAGCGAATAAAGGAGGGGTTCGTATGGAAGATTTGACCAGGATTGCGATGGATTATGTATTTTCCCAGGGGGCATGCGCAGCCGGGGTTGCCACACTTGATACTCTTGAAGGAGGGCCTCCATCTGCAGATCTGACTTACGTCCTGCCTGAAGCCAAATCCGCCGTCAGCTTTGCTATTCCCCTTAATCAGGACCTTATAATGCCCTTTCTGGCTAAAAAGGACTTTTTGTCTTACGAGAGGGATAATTTTCTCAAGAATGCCTTATCCAGCGGTATTTCCCTTCAGCTAGCCGACTACCTGGGGCAGAAGGGCCATCCCTCAGTCCCCCTGGCCGCAAACCTGAAGTACAGGTCAGATACCAAGAACGGAATATACGACAACCTTCCGGAAATCTCCCTCAGGTACCTGGCTGTCGCCTCAGGGGTGGGGCAGTTCGGACTTTCCGGCAATGTTATTACAAAAAAGCATGGAGCGACGGTTATTCTGGGCGGCGTGGTAACGTCTGCTCAGCTTGAACCTACCCGGCCTCTCCCTGTGGAGGAAAACTACTGCAATGAATGCCGCCTGTGCATGGCATCATGCATGTCCGGCATGATGCACCCGAGTGAAAAATCTCATGTGACAATGGGCGGTAAGGATTTCAGCTATTCCAAAAGACGCCTGTACGCCAGGTGTGAATATGTGTGCGGTGGTTTTGCAGGGCTTCACAAGTCAGGCAAATGGTCTACCTGGACTCCCGCCCGATTTCCCATACCGGAAAATGATGATGAGTTCGCAAAGGTTTTCAGGCCGGCAGCCAAGGCTTACTGGCAGAGACCTGAAACAGATGGGGGCGTCTATCACCCTGTGATGAAAAAGAAGTTGCGAATGACCTGTGCTTCCTGTCAGCTGGTGTGCTGTCCTGATGAGGATGAAAGGAAAATGCGTTATAAAGCACTTACTGAAAGCGGGGTGGTGGTTCAAAATCCGGACGGATCCCTGGAGGGGGTGTCGCCCGAAGAGGCCAGGCAGCGTATTGGGGCAATGAAGCCCGAACAGCGTGCACTTTACGAGTTGGTCTCATAATAAAGAGGGTATACACTTTCTATCCATACTGTTCCATAATCCAGGACCGATATTCACCGCTTTTGACTTTATCCACCCATTCCTGGTTTCGTAGATACCAATCAACAGTCTTCCTCAGCCCGGATTCAAGAGACTCCTCGGCCTTCCACCCGAGTTCTTTCTCGAGCCTGGAACAGTCAATCGCATACCTGAGGTCATGGCCCGGTCTGTCTTTTACAAACGTTATCAATTTTTTAAAGGGCACTCCGTTTTTCTTTTTCTGACTTCTCTCCAGGATATCGCATATCATCTCCACCAGGGCAATGTTTTCAATCTCACTCCTGCCCCCGATGTTGTATGTTTCTCCTCTTTTCCCCTTTTTCATTATGGTCCACACGGCCCGGCAGTGATCCCTCACGTATAACCAGTCCCTTATATTTCTACCGTTTCCATAAACCGGTAATGGCTTCCCTTCCAGGGCATTGAGTATCATCAATGGAATTAGTTTTTCAGGAAATTGCCTTGGACCATAATTATTGGAACAGTTGGATATTGTAACGGGAAGGCCGTAGGTTACATGATATGCTCGCACCAAGTGGTCAGACCCGGCTTTGGAAGCGGAATATGGACTGCTGGGCCTGTATGGAGAATTTTCCGTAAAGTGTCCTTTATTCCCAAGGCTACCAAACACCTCATCCGTACTTATGTGATGAAAGAGTTGAATACGGTCCTGGTTGGCCCGTGCAATTTCCAGCAGGTTAAATGTGCCCACGATGTTGGTCTGGACAAAGGCGTCAGGCCCTCCAATAGATCTGTCTACATGAGATTCCGCAGCAAAATGGCACACAGTGTCTATATCAAAGTCATTAAAAACTCTAGCCAGACTGTCCCGGTCGCATATATCGGACTTAATGAACACATAGCGGCCTTCTTCCTGCTCGACACCCTTCAGGTTTTCCGGGGTACCTGCATACGTGAGCTTATCCAGGTTTATTACTCTGCCGCTGTAATCACTTTCCTCCAAAAGGTATCGAATGAAATTACTCCCAATGAAACCACTCCCTCCTGTAACCAGCATGTTTTTCATTTTTCCCACCACATAACCCTTAATAAGAATCACATTTATTATATATGAGAACCCAATACCTAAAAAGTCCGGCAGCTTTCCTGCCCTCAATTGTCATCCGTGCTGTCAGGATCCACATGCACAATCACCCTGCCGAAATTATCGATTTCCCGCGCCAGGCAGTTCTCAACTTCTTTTGCAATCCTATGGCCCCGGGCAACACTCAAATTTCCGTCCACTACTATGTGGGTTTCCATCTGGACCGCCCCGCCTGAAGTCCTTACCCTGAGATCATGAGTGTCGATGACCCCTTCCACGCTTCGAGTGCACTTCTCTATTTTGTCAAGGATTTCCGCTCTTGGCGCTGTATCAGTAAGCTCACGAAGGCTTTCGCCTATTATGTCGAGCCCGACTTTTATTATAAAAAAAGATACGAGCATCGCCGCAAAGGAATCCAGAATGTGCCAGGAAGGATTTACTAGCGCCCCGGCAACACCCAGGAGTACCGCAACAGAGGAAAGCGCGTCAGACCTGTGATGCCAGGCGTTTGCAATAACAAGCCGGCTCCTGATGCGGCGGCCGGTGCGCACCGTGTACTGGTAAAGCACCTCTTTTACTAAGATCGAAGCCCCAGCACCTATGAGGGCGACACCCGTGGGATGGTATTCAACATCATGATAAATATCGAGTGCCGCTTCTATCCCCAGATAGAGAGCTGTTACGATCAGGGCAAACCCCAATATTGCAGAGGCCAGGGTCTCCATTCGGGCATGACCAAAAGGATGTTTTCCGTCAGGCTCCTTTTGGCCCATCTTGATTCCCAAGATAACCACCACATCAGTAAACAGGTCCGAAACCGAATGTACTGCATCCGCTATCAGGGCCTGACTTTGGCCGACGACCCCGGTTGTCATCTTCAGTGCGATCAACAGGGAATTTACAAAAGCTCCGACCAGGGTGACCCTGTGGCCGGAAACGCCCCTTTCTATTTCAATATTTGACAAGCTTCATCTCCGTTTTTCCCGTTCCCTGGAACGATACGGCCATAAAAACGCCCGCCCTTGGGCGTCGCACTCATAGCTCATGAGACACATGAGATAGCAACACCTTACCAAAAAGAAGGTTTAATTACCAGTAGGAGGAAGTTAATGCACACATCCGTTAAATTCCGTGTCACATAAGACTATCTATAGAAATACTCATTATTAATATCTACCGGGACCTTCCTAAAACAACAAAATCCAGTATCTGAAGGAAAGCCCGCTCCTGTTTTAAAAGTTTGAATTAATGGGGGTTTTTTGTTATACTAAGATGCTTTTTTTTATGATTATCACAATTGACGCGGAAAAATTTATGGCTTTTTGGCCTGGACCTCACGCATTCCTCACCACAGGTATAAAAGGTGCTCTCAAAACCCTTTCCATGAAATACGGCATTTAATACTTGCTTGGTTTACCTTTTCTGTAACACGTGTTTTCTCGCATTTACCGGTATCTCGTCATAATAAAACTATGAGACTCAGAATAAAATCATTTCTTATTCCCTTCGTAATAGCACTTTGCTGTTTAATCCACTCCACATTACTTGCCTGGCCCGGCACAAGCCAATGGATACCTGTTTATAAAGGCAGTGTGTTTCTTCAGGATCCCAACGGGGACGCCCAGGGATCAAGGAACATCGTCTCGGACCCCAGCAATGACGCAGCGTTTATCTACAACGATGGACAATATATCTATTTCCGGCTGCGGCTTGATGAAAGTCCTGAGGGTACAGGAGGGCAGGGATTCCTAAAGTCGTTCGGCTGGGGAGTGGAGATCGATACAAACCTGAACAACGGCGACTATGAATGGCTGCTGCTGGTTGATGGTATAAGCAAGACCGAAAGCGTCCTGTTAGAGCAAAACAGTATTCAGGGGACACTGGGTGATCCATCGGATAATACCGAATCAATATGCGCCTCTGTTCCGATTTCCACCAACCATCAGATAAATCCTGCAGACACCTCTTTCAATGGAGACCAGGACTATTTTCTGGACTGGCGGTTCCCCTACGATATATTCAAGCAGTGCACCGGCCTAACTGACTATTCTCCTATCAGACTGTTCTTTGGTAGTTCCTCCAGCGCAAACAGCCTAACTGAGTCCGGAGCCGATCTCGTCGGTGGCTCGGATCTCTACACAGGGTTCTCGGATTACGTGACTCCCTTCGGGACCAGACCTTCTAATGGTGTGGTGAGATTCGTAACCGACCTGGTAGGCAATACCGATGCCACGCTTATAACAGCGGGGGACAATATTTTCATAAGGGTCGATGATTCGGACCAAAATTATGATTCCCAATCTCTTCAGGGCATAAACGTCACCATCACAACACCTGGAGGAGACACCGAGACTGTCACTCTCACTGAAACAGGTTTAAATACCGGCATATTTACAGGCTTTATACCATCTTTTAATGCTGCCCCGACTTCTGAAGACGGTACTGTACAGATAATAATTCCTGACGAGGTGATAACGGTCACCTACATTGACCTGATCGATGCCACCCTGGCCCTTAACCAGCCCCGGACAGACACCCTGACAGTTATGCTGCCGCCTATCATAAAGGTTGTAAAGACCGTTAATCCAGATTCGGTCACATCCGGATCCACCGTTTCCTATACAATCACAATCTCTAACAGCGGCCCTGGAGAAGGATACATTACACAGGTAACAGATGTACTACCTGCCGGATTCACTTATGTCCCCGGTAGCGTCACGGGAGTCTCTACACAGGACCCGGAATTAACCGGTCAGGTTATCACCTGGAACGAAAACTGGATTGTACCGCGCAGATCAGGAGGTGTCGATGGAAGTGTCAGTCTTTCTTTTCAGGCCGAAGCAGGTACCACTATCGGCACATATTACAATAACGCAAGCGTGCTCGGGTCCAACTTTTCCCTTGTTTCCACCGGAGACACCGCCCCTGTCACCATAGCAGCCCCGCTCATCAGCATATCCAAATATGTGGACAAAACCAGCTCCAGTCCGGGAGGAGAGCTTACTTATTCGGTCCATTATCGGAACACGGGCGGGGTTCCTGCATACACGGTTATCATTTTTGACACCATCCCCCCAAACACCTCATATGTCCCCGGCAGTCTGAGACTTGGTACAGCGGATTCTTCCTACGAAACATCTGCCCCCAGGACCGATGACCAGGATTCAGATGAAGGGGAGGTCAGCGGAAGTAATATTATTTTCACAATCAATACGGTTTCCCAGGACGATAGCATTCCTGATTCTGGAACCGATGAAGGTAAAATCTATTTTAAGGTAACAATCGATTAAAAAAGAAGAGGTGAAATATGATGAACTGCATAATCAAAAGGGTTTTGTTTTTTTTCTTTCTAATGCCTTATCTGCTTTTTTGCGGCTCACCTGGCGCTTTAGCGCAGAATGAGAGGCCCCAACTGTCAGTTAAAATCGAAGTGAAAAAGGAAGTGAAAAAGCTTGAAAATGGAGAATGGAAGCTGAAGCACGTTCCGGTTGAAAGCACCGAAAAGGGCGACGCCCTTGTATACACGCTGACCTATACCAATGAGGGGAGCACCGGAGTATCGAATGCGGTCATTGTTGACCCCATTCCACAGGGGACAATTTATCTCCCGGGGTCTGCGACATCTGAACACGCTGAAATACTCTGCAGCATAGACGGAGGGCTTTCGTTTCAGAGGCCTCCCGCAAGATACACGATAAAGAAACCGGATGGGACCACGGTCGAAACTGAAGCCCCGCCGGAAATGTATACCCATATAAAGTGGATAGTAAAAAAAGTGATTCAGCCTGGTGAATCGGGCCGGTTGAATCTCAAGGTAAGGGTTAAATAACAAGCCCGGGGAGGTTAATTATGAACTCAATTAATGCGTTTAAGCCACAAAATACAAAAAGGGGGGTACAGGAGATGAAAACAAAAATGTTTAGCTTGCTTGTTCTCCTGGCGGTAACCATCTGCTTTGTGTCTCAGGCCATGGCAGTAGGTACTCCGGCAGGGACAAGCATTGAAAACCAGGCGTATGCGGACTACCAGGATGCAAACGGGAATCCTCTGCCCAGGGTGTTTTCCAATACAGTGACCACGGTTGTGAGCCAGGTGGCCGGTGCGGATGTCACGCCAGCCACTGCAAACGTAACCGGGGCCCAGGGCACATCTGTGACAATCGGAGCCAGTATCAACAATACGGGCAATGGGTCGGACACCTTTGACCTGGTAGCGACCAATTCCTGTGGATGGACAGTAACCATCTACTGGGATGAAAACGGAAATGATGTAAAAGATGCCACGGAAACCACGGTGGTGTCAGACACGGGGGCCGTGCCTGCTGATGGTCAGTTTGAAGTCGTGCTGGTGGTGGAAATCCCTGCGGGAACCGCCAACGATACATCGTGCGACACTACACTCACAGCCACATCACGCTTCGACGCCGGAATAACGGACACAAGCACCTTTACAACCAGGGTGGAGGATGCGGTCCTTACCGTGACCAAGGCAATAGTGGATACTGCCTCGTTCAAACCGGGGGACACGGTCACATATGCGATCGAGGGGCGTAACACGGGTACAGCCACGGCCGAAAGCGTAGTGGTTACTGACGCCATTCCGGCTAATACCACTTATGTGCCCGGTTCCATCAGGATCGGAGCGGTAGGAGGCACTTATGCAAGTGCGACAGCCGTGACGGATGCAGCCGACGGAGATCCGGTAGATTACAATATTACAAATCCCGGAAAGATAACAATAAACTGGGGAGATTCAGCGCCGGAGCCCGACCCCACAGGCTCAGGAATGATCTATTTTCGGGTCACTATCAATTCCAGTGTTACGGCAGGGACACGGATCGAAAATGTCGCGGACATAAACTATTCGATCGCAGGGAACCCCCAGCCAACCTACCAGTCAACAAGGGCCATTTTTGATGTGGAGAGCCTGCCGTCCGTACTACTTGATCCGGATCGGACCGGCACCGGCGACCCCGGCGACCTGATCGTATATGCCTTCACTGCATACAATAACGGAAATGCTTCAGATACAATCGATTTTACATACACCTCCAATGCAGGATGGACCTGGGTGCTGTGGGAGGATGTAGATGGTAACGGTATTCCGGGTACGGACGGCGACTTCATCCTTACTGATACCGACGGCGATACCAAAGTGGATACAGGAATCCTGGCCAAAGGGGCAAGTGTCGCGCTTCTGGCCGTGGCCACCATACCTGCAGGAGTAGCGGATGGAACGGTTGATACAACAGTTATTACCGGGGCTTCGAGCATAGACACGGCTGTTACAGACCCGGAGAACCTTACCACGACAGTCACCGCTCCTGTCTTAAACGTTACCAAAACAGTAAGTCCTGCGGGGAACCAGCCCCCGGGAACAGAACTGCTTTACACTATCACGGTGACCAATACAGGGACCGGAGTGAGCACCTCAGTGGTTATCACTGATCTTATACCCACCTATACCATCTATAAGGCGGGGTCGATCAAGACAGGCGCTACGGTTGCTTCGGTTGTCTCCCGGTCGGATGCAAATGACGGGGACGGGGGTACATATGATTCCGGCTCAAATGCTATTGTAGTTCCGGACGGCGGCTCACTCAGCCTGGGACCTGCAGGGCAAACAGTCGTACAGTTCAGCGTCACCATCGACTAAAGGAATCCGAAGCCTAGGGATGATGGTGAACTGAAGTGAGGACCGTCCTGTTTCATAGACTGCAGGGAGCAGCTTCCCTGCTCAAGGGATTTGGCATCTGCTGCGCCTTATGTGGACTTCTGTGGCCTGCTTCGGCGCCGGCGTCCAGCCCCCCTATAGGGACGATTATATCCAATCGCGTAAAAGTCACCTATGCCGACGCAAGCGGAAATCCACTTCCTCAGGTGGAAGCGGCAGTGCAAACTCCGGTGTCAGGAGCCCCGGTACTTAAGATTCGGAAGATTGAAAGCTCCAACCCTGTTGATACAGGCGCCTCACTGGTTTACTCCATCCAATACGAAAACACCGGCAACGCCCCGGCAACCGGAGCGACTATCACGGATCTCCTTTCCCGTCATGTCCTTTTCCAGTCCGCATCAGGCAGCGCAGCATTTAGTCCCGGCCCCCCGGAAGGCGGTACTGTGAAATGGACACTGGGGACTGTCGCCGCCGGAGAAAGCGGTACGGCGACGGTAATGGTGAATGTGAAGACATCGTCTGACTATTCTCCGGGAGATCCAAATATCATAACAACCGGTACCCTCATAAACAATACTGCAACACTGATTTCAAATGAAGGGTCCGACCAGTTTGTAGTAACAACAAGGGTAGGTAGTGCACCCGGTCTGGAGATCAAAAAGTATTCAACATCAGGCCCGGTCGCTCCCGGCAGTATAATCACATACAATATCGAATATGCGAACAGAGGAAACCAGCCTGCCTCCAATGTCCGGATAAGGGACGAGGTGCCAAGAGGTGCCGCCCTTGTGCCCGGTTCTGTAACCGGTGGAGGAAACTACTCAGCCGGTACCATTGAATGGTATCTGGGCAGCGTTGACCCGGGTGTCTCAAGCATAGTCGAATTTCAGGTCAAGGTCTCAGCATCGGCTCTAGAAGGGGACCTTATTCAAAACACTGCAGTCATGCTGAGCAATGAACAGGGTGTTATCAATTCCAACCAGGTATCCAGCACTGTTTCCACTCTCTCGACACTGCCCACCCTTTCTATAACAAAAACTGACAGTCCGGATCCTGTATTTGTAAATAACAGTCTCACATACACTATTAAGGTAACCAATGAAGGATCTGCATCACTCACAGACGTAGTAATACATGATACTGTACCCCCAAATACAAGCTTTGTCAGTTCGTCAGGCGGTGATGCGGGTGGTACGCTTACCGGCAGTCTGGTGGAATGGAAGGTAAGTTCCCTGGCTCCAGGGGCCACAGCAACAGTTCAGATGGTGGTTAATGTAGATCCCGGTCTGATAGAGGGATCGATCATACGAAACTCCGCTGAAGTGATTGCTAAGGAGATCCCGCACCCCACACCCACCACTACAACAACCGTATCGGCCAGGACTCAGGGAAGGATCGAATTCTTTGATACCTCCTGGAGCCCGGCTGGAAGCTTTTCCATTGGAGATAATATCTGCCTCCAGGTCACTGATCCAGACAGAAATGAAGACCCAAATACGGTAGAAAGCCTGGGAATTCTACTGTCTCATCCTAATACAGGTGATTCTGAGAATATCACCCTCTTGGAGACCTCGGCAGACAGTGGAGTGTTCAGGGGATGCATATTAAGCAGCTCAGAGCACGCGAACACAGGAAACGGTATTATCTCGGTTTCTCAGGACTCCAGCCTGACTGCCAGGTATACAGACCCCCTCGACGCCTCCCCCGTATCCGAGGAGACCTGCTTAATCGATCCATTCGGTGTGGTTTTTGACTCAGTAACAGGCGCCAGGGTTTCCGGGGCTGTGGTTACCCTTCACTGGAGGACCGGACCGGGTACCAGCGCCCCGGCAAGCACGCATCCCGCTTGGCCGGCCGCACAGCCTGATACAGTAACAACAGGTGTGAACGGGGCCTTTGCCTTTCCCCTGGTTCCACCCGGTACTTTTTTCATGGACGTATCCCCGGGCGGTTCCTATGTTTTCCCATCGGCGGTTCCCACTTCTGAGCTACCTGCTGGCTTTGTCATTGGCGTTGGCTCCAGGGGCGAAGACTTCACTCTGGCCCCAGGCGATCCAGCCCTGAACCTGGATCTTCCCGTAGACCCTCCGGCAGGCCAGGTCGCCATTTCCAAGACAGCAAACAAGAACACCGCGGCCATAGGGGATATTGTCAGGTATTCCATAGATGTAACCAACAGCGGCGTATCCCCTGCGACTAACATTAAAGTCAAAGACATAATGCCCCATGGAGTTCAATACATAAAAGGCTCCACATCAATTAACGGCACCTTGACAACCGAGCCTCAAGTCACCGGCGCTAGAACCCTTGTATGGAATCTCCCTGATATCCCCGGCGGAGAATTCGGCAGAATAATTTATCTCGCTGTCGTAGGGCCGGACGCCCATAACGGGGACGGAACAAACCGGGTCTATGCAGAAGCCCGCAGCGTGGCAAAGGCCGTAACCTCAAATATAGCCAGGTTCAAACTGAAAATTACAGGCGGGGTATTTACCTCTAAAGGGACCATCCTCGGCAGGGTGTTTTATGATAAAGATGGAGACGGCATACAGAATGATCATTTAGAGAAGCCCCCCATCTCTCATGCTAATACTATCGGCGCGGACGAACTGGAAGGAGAAGCAGGAGTTCCCGGTGTCCTCCTTTTTCTCGAAGATGGTACCAGAGTGAAGACGGATAGGCATGGCAAATTTTCCATCCACGGTGTAAGACCGGGAACCCATGTTTTAAGATTGGATGAAACCACCCTGCCCGAGGGGTTTGAACCCGTTCCTGTATCAAACCGTTTTATGGGCAGTTCTACCTCCCAGTTTCTGGATATTGTTCCTGGAGGTCTGTTTAAAGCCAATTTCGCAGTAAAAAAGAAAAAAGGATTCTCCCTGAAAGATAAAACTCAATCCGGGACGGTTCAGAACTTAGACAGGTTTTATGTTAGCCAAGCAGAGGAACCGCAGGACAGAGGCCTCTCAGGTAAAGCAAAACGGGTGCCCCCGGAAGACATCAAATCCCGGCCCCTGGAGGAAATGATCTTAGAGATGACGCCCGATCTGGCCTTTCTGAGTCCTGCGAAGGAATCAGTAATCGGCTCCGAGCGCGTCGATGTGATCATAAAGGCGCCATTTGACACTGAATTGAGCCTTCGGGTAAACCAGCTGAAGGTCCCTGATTCAAAGATAGGCAGGAAGATCACGAACAAAAAAGGCAGGGTGAGTATCTATGAATTCGTAAGTGTTGACCTTGAGCCTGGAAAAATCAACCCGCTCAAGGCGGAGGTCAGAGATCCCTTTGGAAATGTACGGGCGGAAAAAGAGATAGCCGTCACTGTGGCGGGAAAGCCTGCGAAGATAGAAGTTATCATGGACAAAAAAGAGATCCCGGCGGATGGGGTTTCTCTTGTTAAAGTGAGGGCCTCGGTTCTTGATAAAAACGGCGTACCTCTTACCTGCCAACAAACTATAACCGTATCTGTTTCCGCGGGAGAAATCTTGGAAAAGGACGAGGACCCTTCAACCGGGGGCATTCAGCTACCCTGTAACGACGGCCTTACAACCTTTACCGTCAGGGCCCCATATGAAACCGGACATGCGGAGATAACTGTTATAAAGGATGGAATGAAGAAAAAGGTTCCCCTGTTTTTTTCACCTCAACTGCGGGAAATGATAGTAGTGGGAATAGGTGAAGTGACCCTGGGATACGGAAGCACTAAAGGAGATATCACCCCTCTTAAAGAGGATAAATCACTGGACAAAAAAGGCTATGCAGGGGGAAGAGGAGCGGCCTTTGTAAAGGGAAAAATAACTGATGATATCCTTCTTACCGCGGCTTTTGATTCTGAAAAAGAAGAGGCTGACGAACTGTTCAGGACTGAAGATCAGGACCTGGAAGCTGAGGATAAATATCCTGTATACGGTGATGAGAGTGAACTTGGATATGAGGCTGTATCAAAAGAAAAGCTATATGTGAGGCTGGATAAAAACAGGTCGCATATCCTTTACGGCGACTATCTTACCAAGCTCGATTCCACCAAGCTGACCGCCTATACACGAAGCTTCAACGGGATCAACTGGGTGGTTGACACCGATCAATTCAAGCTTCAATCTTTTGCCAGCAGTACCGATCAATCCAAGGTTGTGGACATCCTACCCGGCAGGGGAATTTCCGGTTATTATTATCTTAACCATCAACCCATAATAGAAGGGAGTGAGTCAGTTATCATTGAAACCCGGGATCGCTGGAGGCCTGACCGCATCCTTAAAAAAGAGAGAATGTCACGCTGGTCTGACTATTCCATTAACTATGAATCAGGCGGGCTGCTTTTTAAAATGCCTGTATCCAGCCATGATGCAGAATTTAACCCCATATATATCATAGCCAGCTATGAGACCGAGAAAAACGGGAAAGAATATTATGTCTACGGAGGCCGGGGGGCCCTGAAAATTACTGAGTGGCTGGAAATGGGGGTTACAGGGATTGCAGAAGAAAATGAGATCGACGACTCCCATATCCTCGGTACGGACCTGACCCTGCAAATGCCCTGGAACACGACTCTTACGGCCGAAGCTGCACGAACAGCATACATCTTCGATGTCAATGGGACTTACGAACAGAAAAAGGGTCATGGCTGGTCCCTTGAAATGGCTGGAGAGCCTTTAGAACAGCTTTCTTTTTCAGCCTATTACCGCACTATCAGTGACTACTTCGGCAATATGTCCGCAATAGATGTAATGCGCGGAACAGACAAGTACGGCATAGAGGTGAAATATCAATTAAGGCCTGATCTATCCCTGCGCGGAAATTTCTTTGATGAAAAAGATAAACTCAATAACGGCGAGTTCCATCACGCCTCTGTGGGTATGACCAAACGGTTCCGAGACACAAAGATAGACCTGGATTTATCACGCGAGACATCCAAAGACAGATACATCCCCCCATCTTCCATAAATACGAGAGAGCCCTTTGATATAAGCGAAGATACCCCGGATGAAGCCGTGGAGGCAGGTATAAACATTGAGACCAAACTCATGCCTGACCTCTTTCTCCTGCTTGGCCACAAACAGGATATACAGCACAATGACTACAACCTCTCAAGCGCAGGCCTGACTTATAAGGTGGATGATCTAACCCGTGCCTACGTCCGAGAAGAATATGGGAAATACATGGACAGGAAAGAAGCCCGAACACTGATCGGAGTCGAGAGTGAGGTGGCGGACAACCTGGTGACTTTTAGTGAATATCGCCTTGACAGCGGAGCAGACGGCTCCAGGAATGACCAGATAGTGGGTCTCAGGAACAAGTTCATGCTCGGTAAAAAAATTACAGGGAATTTTTCAGTGGAAAAGCTTCAGACTGTAACCGGAAACCAGAGGAGAAACGAGCCTGATGCATTTGGAATCACAGGGGCATTGGAATATCTCCCAAAAGAAGACATAAAACTGACCTCCCGCGGGGAATACAGAAAAGAAGAAACGGATCTTTCAAGACGATCCTATCTGGCAGAGTTCGGTTCGGCCTTTAAAGTGAATAAGGATTATTCCCTGCTTTTCAAGGAAAGGTATTTTTATGATTCGTTTGAAGGTTCAGGCGGACGCGTTACTTCCCGGACGATGCTGGGGCTTGCCTACAGGCCTGTTAAAAACGACCGGCTCAACATGCTTTCAAAGGTCGAATACAAGAAAAGCAGGGACACTGTGCAGGCCCCACAAGAAGATACCGATGCCTTCATAGCCTCGGTCGAAGGCGTATGCCAGGTGAACAGGCGTTTGCAGCTTATCGGCAAATATGCAGGTAAACTGGCACGGGACAGCGGGTTTGAGAATTACACCGATCTTTTATCCGCCAGGGTCCTGTTTGATATCTCCCCCAGGTTTGACATAGGATTGGAGTACAGGGTCCTGAACAGCCACGATACCGGGAGTGTTTTACATGGCGGGGCCTTTGAAGTAGGGTACAGGCTGATCAAAAATCTTTGGGTCTCGCTCGGCTACTCACTGGACGATTTTGACGCGGATCTTACTGACGACGACTACAGAGGTAGCGGACCCTACCTTAAAATAAGGTTTAAGTTCGATGAACAGGCCCTGAAAAGTCTAAAAAAAGCAAGGATGGGTCCGTAGAGTTTCTGAGTCGATGACTTAAGATGAAAATATTATAGAGTTTAATGGAATATTATAAAATTCGATTTAAGGCAAAGTATAATCGATCCTTCTGATTATTGTCTTTTACTTTTCTCCAGTCGATAGGCTCGTGTTCTGCTCCGAGCCCTTTTCCAGGTTCATGAAATTATTCAGATACAAACTGCACAGAATTTGTTTGGAGTAAACAACTTTCATTCTTTCCAGCAACTCATCGTCCGGTACATCTTTTAGCACCGGATGTTTGCTTTTTAATAAGCTCAGGGCACTTGACCTCTTTGGTCCGCCCGAGGTAACTCTAAGGGCATCCATAAGCGCCTTATCGATCTTTTCTGTTTCCCTGGTAACTTCTGATATCTCTTTCCATTGGTTATCAACCATGCGCCAGGAATCACCGGACCACCTGTCCTGTTTTATCAGGGTATCTCCAGATTTCACGGTTGTATAACGGGGGGCAAAATAATACAGAAATAAAAAGGTGAATATGATTCCAACAACCAAGCCTATGCCGAAGTATGATTTTTCTTTAGCCATTTTTAATTTCCTGTTTCTGGTGTTGATGGAAAAGCAATAAGAAAAAAACCTCTTTTAGTCAATAGTTTCAGCTTTCTCAAATTACTATATTTTTTTGGTCTATTTTGTCTCCTGCCACATATATTCAGGGATTATTTCCTTTAGCTTCAATCTAATTCCTTCAGCGTCCTGTTCGCCGGCAAGGCGTGATAGCTCCCCTACCTTTCCGTTGAGTTTTACCCGGTCATAGGGCCCCCCACGAAGCACCATGATCTTTTCATGACTCGTGGGTACAATGTTCTCTCCTTCTGTGATGAGTTCTTCATATAACTTCTCGCCCGGCCTTAGACCTATATATTCTATTCTAATATCAGTGTCCGGTTCCAGTCCGGAAAGTCGTATAAGATCTCTTGCCATGTCCGCGATCTTTACAGGCGTTCCCATGTCAAGGATAAAAATTTCCCCGCCCTTACCCATGGCCCCGGCCTGCAGGATCAGCTGGCATGCCTCAGGGATGGTCATGAAATAGCGTGTTACATCAGGGTGTGTAACTGTAACCGGCCCTCCCTTTTCTATCTGTTTCCTGAAAAGAGGCACTACACTTCCGATGCTCCCTACCACATTGCCAAAACGCACAATGACGAATCTGGTGGAAGAATCATTCCAGTACTGTTGTCCCTGAACAAAAAGTTCCGCCACCCTCTTGCTGGCCCCCATTACGTTTGAAGGTCTTACAGCCTTGTCCGTTGATACGAACACAAAGCGCTCCACAGAATACATTGAGGAAACATCGATCACATTCTGAGTGCCCAGTATATTATTGATCACGGCCTTCCAGGGTTGAAGCTCCATCATGGGGACATGTTTATAAGCTGCCGCATGAAACACAACCCCGGGACGGTTAGCGGAAAAAGCGTGAGAAAGCTGGGTTCGGTCCTGAATATCAGCAAGTACCGGTATGGTATCAATATAAGGAAACGCCTCCTTTAGTTCCAGTTCGATGTCGTAGAGAGCGCTTTCTGCCCGTTCGTAAAGTATTATCGCTTCGGGACGAAAACGGCATATCTGACGGCAAAGTTCAGAGCCTATCGACCCTCCGGCACCGGTCACAAGAACCCTTGCCCTCTCAATATAGCCGCCTATGAGCTCCTCTTCAAGCCGAATGACTTCCCGTCCAAGAAGGTCTCTATATGCTACATCCCGGATCGACTTGACACTCACTTTCCCGTCAATCAGTTCGCCCATGCCTGGAACTGTCTTATATGGAACCCCGCTCTGTTCCAGTTCGGATACAATATTGCGCATCTCCTGGGAAGTGGAAGAGGGTATCGCAATAAGGGCCTCATCCGCCTTAAACCTGGGAACAATCTTATTCAGCTCGGAAGTCTTTCCCAGAACAGGGGTTCCATGGATTTTTTTCCCCACTTTGGCGGGTTCATCATCAATAAACCCGATCACATTATACCGCAATCTGGGGTTTTCGCGGATCTCACGGTAAATATGTTCACCACAGTCCCCGGCACCTATTATCAAAAGGTTTTTGCCCTGGGGCTTCGCATTTCGAGAAAAATTGAATAGCCTCGCTGTACTTATTCGGGCCGAATTATCCCCTGAGCCAAGCCAAAAAAAGAGGCGGACGCTGACCCTGTAGCCTGAAACAAATAGAATGGTAAGGGTCCAGTCTATTATGAATATTGACCGGGCAAAACCCGAAAAGCCATGGATAAAAAGGATGAGAGAGGCCATAATCAAGGAACTCAGGCTGACAGCCTTTATTATGTTCCAGAGATCAGTAATTCCTGTATACCGCCACATGCCCTGATAAAGATCAAAAAAATAAAAACAGAGGATCTTTATGCCTACAATAAAGGGAAGCACGTGGAGCATCACTTTCCGGGTCTGGAGAGGAATCTCGAAATTAAAACGAAGCAGATAGGCGCTATACCAGGAAGCGGCCAAAAGCAAGGCATCCACCAGGAGGATGGTCACGAAATTTCTATCAAATAATCTGGTCTTCAAGGCCATTCAATAATAAAGGCGAAAGTGTTTGTGAACAGCAACTGAACCGATTTATAAATACGTTAATCAATCTTCTGGAGATGTTTAATCACCTGCAGATGCTAATACTCTGATCCGATCTCGTCAAGATATTATCAGTTTAACAGTGCGGTGGACCCGCTGAAATGAATAAAAGAGCTTGAGTGGACATTAAACCCCTTCAAATTGTTTTTGGCGGAAAAACCAGGTTTCGACCATACCGCTATTTATTCTATCGAAACAATCCATTCGCAGGAAGCGCCAGGGGAATGAGGCTCACCGGTTTTTTGTGAAGGGAGAAAGGAGGGAGTTACGGTTGTTTTGGGGTTGACATATCGTAGAAAGGAAAGCCGGGCCCTATAAGCCACTCCTGTGCAATCGTAATAGTCCATACCCCAGCTTTTGGCTGCCTTTTGAATAGTGCAGCCGAAAGTATTTATCCTTAAGCGGGTATCAGACAGCTTTGTTATGCGAAAGTCCTCAAATAAGGACCAGTGGGAAAGCTCGAGAAAACCTATCAGACGATCGATGCCCTCACTCTCTTGCTCCACGCTCTTCTCCAGCAGCTTGGCTTCATTAGCTGCGAACTTGTCTGTCAGATCGAATAATCCCGCCTGTGCTATTTCTTCAGGAAAGTTTTCCCTTATGAATTTTTCCATAGGAAACCACGCGTAGTTGAAGCTGTACAGCAACTCCATCATAACATTATAAACCCGATCCTTGGTCCATTCCTGGATGGGAAACATAACTGGCGGCCTCCTCACGATTGATCTGATTGACGTGAACTCTTCGTCTCTCCATGCTGCGCCTTAACGCTAAAAAAAAGATCTGATCCCCGTCAATCGAAAAAATTTGTTTCTAATGAAACTCTTGGTTGACCTTTTATCGTGCTTTCATGATAAGATGTTTTAAAATAAAAGCTCCTCAGGATGATCCGGATAAAACATGTTTCCTGCCGCCCAATGAAAAAACATTTTGAACCTGAAACTAATCCTAAACCGTTATTAATTTATAGGAGGTTTTAATATGATAAATAAATCTGCAATTGTCCTGCTTGTTTTAATACTGGCCTTATTCTGCTTCCAGCCGGCTATGGCAGGAGGGCCTGCCCGGGACGTATTGTTTAACCAGTTCTGTAAAAGCATGCCCTATCACAATAAAATTGGATGTAACGGCTATTTGCAGTACAGAATCCAGAGGGGCAAAAGCCGGGATCAATCCCTTAATAATTGCATCTGGGGCTGCGGACAGGTTTTGAGCGATCCTTCAGCCATCGAAAAGTGCAAGGAAGGATGCAGAGCGATGCATGGATACGATAATTAACCCATCATCAGGTAATAAAGTGCAATAACTGCTAAAATTCTACAAACAATTACCTGTTTAGACACAAAAGGAACCCTGGTAACAGATAGACTATTATGGACCTGGGCCCGGCGTTTTTTATCAAAAGGGCCCGGCCTTCCTTTAATTCCAAGAAGCTTCTCACTCAACCTCGATTACCTTTCCTGCTCCTCCTTCTACATAACTGTCTGGATAAAGAGACATTATTTCCTGTTTATATTGAGTGCAGTGGGTCGCACAAATCAGCGCGAGACCTTTTAAGGATTCAGGCCTGTTCCCATGAAAACCACCTATTATCCCATAAACTCTGCCAAATTCGGAAGCTGTTCCTATGATATGCTCCATGCGTGGATGTGAACATCCCGCAATAATCACGATGCCCTTCTGTGTTTCAACGCATAGGGACTGCTCTATTCCTTCTAACTCTCCTGTAGAATAAATTCCCTCACAAAGCTCTCTGGGGGTTTCTACTGCGACAACTTCTCTTGCGTTCTTAACTCCCCGGAAAGAAGGAGGAACCCACACTTTTACTTCATTATTCAGATCAAGAAAAGCAGATAAGCCACCAGTGTGGTCAAAGTGAAAATGGGATATAAAGACTTCGTCAATGCTTTTAGGATCAATTCCCAGCTGTTTCATATTCGAAAGCAGAATAGAACCGCTCGCACCGGTATCAAAAAGGATCCGTTTTCCTTTTGCCTCTACAAGGGCGGAAAAGCCCCAGTCTGCTCGAAGGTCCTCCCTGAAAGAGGTATTGTCATAAATAATAGTAGTTTTCATAGCGTCTCTCCTTGGCCACTGTTTTAATATTACGAACAGGCGAACAGGAAAGAAGATTTCCCATTACCGACTATTGTTCAGGCTGAGGAGGGCCCTCATAAAAACAAAAAATCAGCAACTTATAAATATCCTGTTCAGCTCACTCGTTTCTCATAGTGATGAGCCAGTTCAGAACCAAACCTGCATAAATAATTTCTACGCCATTTGTTCAAAAGTTACAAACAAAGATTTATAACCCAGCTATATAATTAAAATTTAGCCTCGCAACCGGTTAAACTTTTTACTTGATCGAACATTTATGATTAATTCGGAAATGTCTAGTCATCAGGGTCGTGTTGTAGTATGAAGTTTGGCTACATATTCAAATGAAAAGGCCCCTCCTCTGTTATAAACCACATAAAAAATTGCGAAAGGAGAATTCACAGTGAATGTTCTGGTAATCATTTATTCAGACGATGCAGAGACAATCTATAATGCCATGCGTCTCGCAAATATAGGCGTGGAAAAGGGGGATGAGGTCAGCGTATTTATGCTCGGCAAGGGTGTCACATATGAGCAAGCTGATAATGCAGAATTTGACGTTATGGGACAAATCAATGCATTCGAGGGGGATTTTTACGTCTGAGGGGTGTGTATGAAATCCCACGGGTTGGGAGAATCGAGCAGTTGTCCTATCGGCTGGATGGATGACCTCTATGAAATAGCCAGAGACGCCGATAAGGTTCTCACTTTTTGATTTTTGCGACGTTTAATTAGATACCCACGGGCAAGCCCGTGGAACTCTGCCCTTTGGGTTTTTAGAAAATTGACATGACACACAATAAAAAAAGCTGCACCAAAATCGCACCACGATTTGGAGCAGCTGTTAAAGGCTAATGAATTTGCTGGAGATTATTGGTGGAGGGAGCGACGACTTACCGCAAAACAACCTCCAAACAGAATGTGCTACGTAACATATTGAAAATTAACGTCAAAAAATAAAAGTCACATCAGGCAACCAGTTCCAAGGAAGGGAACATTTATTCTTCAGCGATTTCCAAGCTTCGGACGAGGATAGGGAGTTCGCAAAACAATCGGGTAGCAAACCGCATTTTTCAACCGAATCCGGTTCGATTCCGAAAACAGGAATCGAACTGACCTATCTGTCCGGCAGTTCCGTGCCGCGACTCATGATTTCAATATAGCCTGCATAGCTGAACAGGCGGTTGCGTTTCTGGGCGGTCAGCTCCTTGACGATGCCGAGCTGCTCCAGGTGGCCGAGCGCCTTGTTGACCGTGGCCGGTGTGATGCCGGTCTTCTCCACCAACGAGCCCGAAGTGGCGATGGGATGCTCCATCAGCGCCCGGTGGACCTGCAGGGTGGATGCCGCCGCCCGGCCGAGGCCGGTTATCTTGTCGCGGTCCTGGCTCGAAAGGTCGATTAGCTGCTGCGCGGTTTCCACCGCCTGGGTGGCGGTGACGATCACCGCCTCGGCAAAGAAGTCGAGCCAGCTTTCCCAATCGCCGGTCAACCGCACGTTGTTGAGCAGCTCGTAGTAATACTGCCGGTGCGTTTTGAAATAGAGGCTGAGGTAGAGCATCGGCTCTCGCAGCACCTTCTGCTCGCACAGCAGCAGCGTGATCAGCAGACGCCCCAGACGGCCGTTACCGTCCAGGAACGGGTGGATCGTCTCGAACTGTACATGGGCCAACGCCGCTTTGAGCAACACCGGGGTCGGCTCCGGCTGGTCGTGGAGAAAGCGCTCGAGCTTGCTCATGCAGTCCAGCACCTCTTCGGCTGGAGGCGGAACGAAAGCCGCGTTGCCCGGCCGGGTGCCACCGATCCAGTTCTGGCTGCGCCGGAAATCCCCCGGGGTCTGGTTGCTGCCCCGACCCTTGGTGAGCAGCACGCCATGAACTTCCCGGAACAACCGCAGCGACAGCGGCAGTCCTTCATCCAGCAGGCGCAAGCCGTGGTCGAGAGCGGCCACATAGTTACTGACCTCACGCACGTCATCCAGCGGAACGCCCGGTTCCTGATCCAGCTCGAACAACAGCAGGTCCGACAGCGATGAATGGGTACCCTCGATCATGGAGGAAAGCACGGCCTCTTTTCGGACGTACATGTAGAGGAACAGCGAGGTGTCCGGCAGCAGGGTCGAGACGCTGTCCAACCGTCCGAGCGCCAGCAGAGCATGGTCAAACTTGCTGCGCAGCTCCGGCGTCCAGTCGATGGGCGGATGCGGCGGCAGTGGTGCGGGCACAAAAGCCTGGGCCTTCTCCCCCACCGTGGAAATGGTTACGTATCTGCCTTGGAGTTTCCGCTTCATTCCGCTTGCCTCAACCTAAAATAAGATCTGTTTTTATTTTAGCTTTTCAAGATAACCTAAAATAAAGAATCGGAAAGGAAAAATCAACCGTAAACAGATTGTCAACCAGTGAAATGACGCCATATCAAGGGTCAAGCGCTACCAACAAAGGGCTGAACGATGAAATACCCGCCCAAACCGGCAATCGCCACACCGGCGATGCGTCGGAACCACATACCGCCTTGCTGAAACCGGCTGTTTTCCAGCACGCGGCGCACGAGGGCCGCGCTGGAGCCTGCTACGGCAATGGGAATGCAGTGCCCGATGCCGAACAGCACGATGAACAAAATCCCGGTGGCTATCTTTTGCTGAATGGTGATGATGGCCAGGATCGGCGCGATAAATCCGAACGTGCAAGAACCGGAAAGAATTCCATACGCCAACCCGAGCAGAAACGCCCCACCCAATCCTTTCACACGAAGCCGTGCCATCAGAGACCCGGACATGGAGCAGGCCTTGACCCCCAGCATATCCAATGCCACCCAAATCAGGATCACCCCGACGATGATCGTCCACCAGGGACCGACATCACCCAGCATGCGCCCCAGCAGCGAGCAGATAATGCCCACCAGGGCGATGGTGATAAACAAACCGATGGTGAAGGCCACTGCGTAAAATGCCGCGCTTTTTGTGTGCAGCCCCTTTTCCTGGCCGGCGACATAGCTGACGATCAGGGGAATGGAAGCCATGTGGCAGGGGCTGAGCGCCACACTCACCACACCCCATAAGAAACACCCCAGTGCCGCGATGCCCACGCCGCCGGCCATCCACTCGTTAATCGTAATCAGGAGATCGTTAATCATTGGCCGCCCTCCTTGGGAACGCCCAACTTTTCGAATGTCGCCACGATGCTTTTCTTGTCCAGAAACCCCACATGGCGGCCGACCTCCTTGCCTTCCTTGTCGTAGAATATCTGGGTCGGAATGCCGCGAATGCCGAACCGCTGCGCCTGCTCACGATGCTCCCAGACATCAATGAAGATGATGGAGGCACGGCCTTTATATTCCTTTTGAAGTTCCGCGATAATAGGGGCCATCATTTTACATGGAATGCATTTGTGCGCCCCCAGATCCACCATGGTGACCAGGCCGGGTGTGGGAACAGGCGGTATGGCGTCGTTTTTAGAATCTCCGGCCGAGGCCGCCACCGCCGCCAAACATGCGGCCATCAGGCCGACGAACATGAACCATTTCGTTTTTGTCATACACCGTCCTTTCAAATTCTTCCTTACCGTTTCGAGCACCATTCCATAGCCGCCATTTGTACCGGGTCCCAGGGAGACGACAGCGGCGGCGTGTAGGAAAGATCCAGGTCGCAAAGCGCTTTTACGGCCATGCCGTGATAAAGGGCTGTGGCAACAATATCGACCCGTTTGGAAACCTCGGAGGCCCGATGGCCCACCAGTTGCACTCCGAGCAGACGTCCGGTTGAGCGATCCCCGGTCAGACGGATGTGCAATTCTTTGGCACTTGGATAATACACTTTATGGTCCCAGGAGGTCAGAGACACCGTCAACGGATCAAAACCGGCTTCGGCGGCTTCGATCTCCCGCAGGCCGGTTCTTGCGGCCACCTGGTCGAGGACCTTGACTACCTGGGTGCCCAGGCTGCCCTGGAATTCGCAATTTCCGCCCAGCATGTTTTCCCCGGCCACACGGCCCTGCTTGTGGGCCGTGGTGCCCAACGGCATGTAAACATGGCGTTCGAGCATGCGGTGCCAGGTCTGCACGCAATCACCGGCAGCCCATATATCCGCCACTTCCGTGGCCATATGCCTGTTCACCTGGATCGCTTTTCCGGCTCCCAGTCCGACACCGGCAGTTTGGGACAGCTCCGTGGATGGCCGGGCTCCGGCCGCCACCAGCACCATGTCCGCAGTTACGGTTTCACCGGCATCCGTATGCACCGACAGTCCATCTTCACTTCGCGATATCCGCTGAACCGCTTGCCCTGTGATCACCCGCACTCCCTTGGATTGAAGCTCAGCCCTTATCAACGCCCCAAGTTCCGGGTCCAATGTCGTCAACACCTCGGGGGCGAATTCCAGCAGGGTGACCGCCATCCCCTTGTGGGTCAAGGCGTCGGCCATTTCCAGGCCGATGTAACCGCCGCCGATGATCACGGCCCGTTTAGGATGATTCTCATCCATGAACCGTTGGACCGCGAAGCTGTCATCCATCCAGCGCAGGAAAAAGACACCGGGATTTTCCAAACCTTCGATGGGCGGCTTGGCCGATTCGGCACCGGTGGCGATCAGCAGTTTGCCGTATCCGATCCGGTGATTGTTTCCATCGGACGAACGAACTTGCACCTGCTTTGTCTGCGGTTCAATGGCCAGCGCCTTGTGATCGAGCAATAAATCGATACCGTGTTTTGTAATCTCCTCCACGGTGCGATGGGCCAGCGTGCGCCAATCCTTCACTTCCCCGCTCAGATAAAACGGCAAGCCGCAGATATTAAATATCCGACCCCAAAGGGGCCGGAATTGCAATAACCCCTTGAAGGGGAT
>CAZVGY010000034.1:0-31505 GCA_964627015.1 uncultured Desulfobacteraceae bacterium | reverse complement strand
TTGTCATGACGAGAACTTAGACTAAAATTTAAGTCCTGTTCTAGTCAAGACCCTTGTTTTAATGTCAGCTTAATAAGGGGCCAGTCATTCGATACCACGTCATACCTGATCGGGGCTTCAGGGAACAACAGAGAAAGTGTTTTAGATTTTTTAACATAAATGAATGTTCAGATTGATTAAAGATTTTGGCAAGTAAAAACAAATTAACCGATCGATTTCCATTAAGGCGATTCCGGCGTTTAGAAAAATTCGGGGGTATGACAGGATGAAAGAGAAAAAAGTAAAAAGAAATTTTCTTAAAATGTCAGGACCGGCAAATGTTCCAAAGGTTTCTCCTGCCACTGCTTTATCCCAGGCTGTTTCCAAAGGTGAAATCAAAATCAACTCAGATAAAAGCAGTGTATTTCTTTCTGCTTCACAAAAAGACAGTGGTATGGAAGTGGCCCTGATACAGGCTGTAGAAACAGCAACCGATTTTAGCTGGTTGAAAACCGGCCAGACTGTTTTCATTAAACCTGCCCTTAATTCCAGTCACCACTATCCGGCGACAACCAATCCGGTTGCTGTTGCGGCAGTAATAAGACTCTTGAAACAAAAAGGAGCGGGAAAAGTTATTGTAGGAGATATGTCGGGGATACAGTACCTTCGATTTTTCAAGGACAGGACAACCGGCAGCACACGCGCTTTAATGAAAAAGTCAGGGATGATGGAGGCAGTTGTAGAAGCCGGTGGTGAGCCCCACTTTTTTGAAGAAGGAGGATGGGATTCCTTTTACAAAGATTACACTGATACTAAAGGTTTCTGGAGTGATGGTATTATGATGCCAGCCATATTGAAAAATGTGGATCATATTGTGTTAATGCCGCGCTGTTCCAGGCACGTTTTAGCAGGGGCTTCTCTTGGCCTCAAAGCCGCTGTCGGATACTGGCGTACGGATACGAGGCTCGAATATCATTATCATGCTGAATCATTGCATGAAAGAACAGCTGAGGGTAACAGGGTAAAGACGCTTTTAGACAAACAGCGGCTGGTCATTTCTACTGGAGACAAACTACTTGCCACTTTTGGACCTGACAAGGGATATGTGCATAAGCCATCGACCGGCCTGGTAATTGTGTCAGAATCTGTTGTTGCTCATGATATGGTATCCCTGGCCTGGCTTTTACATAACAGGAAGCTACTGCCGGTGAAAAAACAAGACACATTAATGGACAGTAGCAGGTCTATTGCCAGGTTGGGCAATACCCTGGTGGTAAAATGGCTGGGCACGTGGCGAAACACTCTGACTTCAGAAGCATTGTTGAAAAATGATTTACAAAGTGTATGGGATGACAGAGTGCTGAATCATTCGTACAGAATTTTCGGCGGCATACCAAATATTCGCCTGGAGAATGTTAAAGACGCTGTGCCCGCAGAAATAATAAACAGTCTCTATAAGATGATTCATTATTCATAGACAGCAATGCCAACTGGATGTTGGTTCTGTTGAAAACCGTTAAAAATTCGTAAACCGTTAAAATAGGAATTGACCTAACTGAAAACAAATGTTAGTTGATAATGATTATTATTTCAGAAACGGAGGCTTCATTTGGCGGACCCTAAAAAAAGATCTGAAACCATGATCAAAAAACTAAGGACTAGTGGACACAAGATAACTCCTCAGCGGCTGGCTATCATTAAAATTCTCGCCAAAAGTGAGGATCACCCCACCGTTGAACATATCCACGCCCAGATAAAAAAAGACTTTCCCACAATGAGCTTAGCCACTGTATACAGAAACATTCTATTAATTAAGTCACTTGGCGAAGTTCTTGAGTTGGGGTTTCCTGATGGGAGTAACCGGTACGATGGAAACAGGCCCTATCCCCATCCACACGTTGTCTGTATAAAGTGCAAAAAAATCGTCGACCCGGATCTGGATATCCTGGATGAAATGACAAATGAGGTCGCAATGGAAACAAATTTTAAAATTCTGAATCACAGGCTGGACTTCTTCGGTATATGCAGCGATTGTATGGAGAAGAAAGGTTAATTTTTTTTACTGTTTAATTGATAGCCATTCTCACATGAAAATAATTCTACAATTTTACAAAGGGAGGAAACTTTATGAGTAAAGATAGCAAACACCCAATAATGGGATCCACTGCCAGCAGAGGTACGTCGACCCGGGACTGGTGGCCAAAACAGTTGAACCTCAGGATTCTTCACCAGCACTCCCACCTGAGCAATCCGATGGGCGAGAAGTTCAACTATGCCGGGGAATTCAAAAAACTCGACCTGGATGCAGTGAAGAAGGACCTCTATGCGCTCATGACCGATTCGCAGGACTGGTGGCCGGCCGACTATGGTCACTACGGCCCGCTCTTCATACGAATGGCATGGCACAGCGCAGGCACCTACCGTATGGGTGACGGCCGTGGTGGCGCGGGGTCCGGCAATCAGCGTCTGGCGCCTCTTAACAGCTGGCCCGACAACGTGAACCTGGACAAGGCGCGCCGTCTGCTCTGGCCGATCAAGCAGAAATATGGCAGGAGAATCTCCTGGGCCGACCTCATGATTCTTGCGGGCAACTGCGCGCTGGAATCAATGGGATTTAAGACATTCGGCTTTGGCGGTGGACGTGAAGATATCTGGGAGCCGGAAGAGGATGTTTACTGGGGCTCTGAGGCCGAGTGGCTTGGCGACAAGCGTTATTCGGGTGACCGGGATCTCGAGAATCCTCTCGCCGCCGTACAGATGGGTCTGATCTATGTAAACCCGGAAGGGCCGAATGGTCAACCTATCCCTGCTGAGTCTGCACATGATGTCCGTGAGACTTTCGCTCGCATGGCCATGAACGATGAAGAGACAGTCGCGCTCGTCGCGGGCGGACACACCTTCGGCAAGTGCCATGGCGCAGGCCCGGCGACCCATGTGGGCCCTGAGCCCGAAGCCGCCCGCATCGAAGAGCAGGGACTAGGCTGGAAAAGCAGCTTCGGCAGCGGCAAGGGCGGTGATACCATCAGCAGCGGCCTCGAGGGCGCCTGGAAGCCGAATCCGACCAAATTTGACCTGGGCTATCTGAGGGTGCTGTTCCAGTACGAGTGGGAACTTCTCAAAAGTCCGGCAGGAGCCTATATATGGCTGGCCAAGGACGTCGCCGAAAGTGACATGGTAGTTGATGCTCATGATCCTTCCAAAAAGCACCGGCCGATGATGACCACGGCGGACCTCTCACTGAAATTCGACCCGATCTACGAGCCCATCGCACGACGCTACCTGAAGAACCCCGAGGAATTCAAGGACGCCTTTGCCAGGGCCTGGTTCAAGCTTACGCACCGGGATATGGGGCCCCGTTCCCGCTATCTCGGCCCTGAGGTCCCGGCAGAGGAACTGATCTGGCAGGACCCGGTTCCCGCAGTTGATCACGAGCTGATTGATACTAAAGACATAACAGATCTCAAGGGTAACATCCTTGCTTCGGGCCTGTCTGTCTCCCAACTTGTCTCGGCCGCCTGGGCATCGGCATCCACGTTTCGTGGGTCCGACAAGCGAGGCGGGGCGAATGGGGCGCGTATACGTCTTGCTCCACAAAAGGATTGGGAAGTCAACCAGCCGGCCCAACTGAAGACTGTGCTGCAGACCCTTGAGGGAATCCAAAAAGACTTCAACGGCATACAGTCAGGCGGAAAGAAGGTCTCACTCGCTGACTTGATTATCCTGGCTGGATGTGCAGGTGTCGAGCAAGCTGCGAAGAATGCCGGTCACGATGTTACTGTTCCCTTCACACCTGGGCGCACGGACGCCTCTCAGGAACAAACCGACGTGGAGGCCTTCTCAGTACTTGAACCGGCTGCAGACGGGTTCCGCAACTACCTCAAAACTAAATACGCCGTATCATCAGAGGAACTGCTAGTTGATCGCGCACAGCTGCTTACGCTGACGGCTCCAGAGATGACGGTTCTTATTGGCGGTATGCGCGTCCTGAATGCCAACTTCGGTCAATCCCAGCATGGCGTCTTCACCAGGAGGCCAGAATCGCTCACCAACGACTTCTTCGTAAATCTGCTTGACATGAGCATAACGTGGAAGCCAACCTCGAAAGACGAAGAGGTTTTCGAAGGCCGTGATCGCACAACTGGCAACCTGAAGTGGACCGGCACCCGTGTCGACCTCATCTTCGGTTCTAACTCCCAGCTACGGGCCCTGGCGGAAGTGTACGCATGTGAAGACTCCCAGGAAAAGTTTCTGCGCGACTTTGTAGAGGCATGGAGCAAGGTGATGAACCTTGACCGCTTTGATCTCGCCTGATGGCAGAACAGACTCACTGCTCAAGGCGCGACGAGCTTAACGGATTGGTCAAATAAGAGGAATATACAGAAGTAGAGGGCTCACCGCTCTTGTGGCCCCTCTTGTTATTCCAACCAAACCTCAGAAAACTTTGTCATCTTCATCATTTTAGCTTGCAACCACCAATAAAAATGTCTATTTGCACAAAAAATATTTCCTGCAAATAAAAGCCCTTGTATTTGTATTAACCAGGGGATAAATGCAAAGATATAAAACACTTTAACGCGGCTAGCTGTAACCAGAAATACAATTACAAGAGCTTTGCTCTGACTCTGGAGAGGCCGGATTTGACTTAACCCCCGCAAGGGGATAAATTGCCCTGTCTTTTCAGTAGGCAGGGCTGAGTTCCCCGCGGATAACCTCCAGCAATAATACCGCAGCTTTCCAGGGAATCTTGAGGAGTTGTATAATGAATGAAAACGATGTCCTGAGCGCCACTCCAGAGATTCAAAGACCTTCCCCTCTTTCTCTTCGTGTAGGAGACACGGCTGCAACCAGGAAAAATTGGATCGTATTTTCACTTGTGGCCATTGCCGTGTTTATGTCGACATTCGATACCAGCATTGTGAATATTGCCTTGCCCGTTATGATGAAGGATTTGAAGGCGCCGCTTACAACAATTGAATGGGTCCCAATGATCTATCTCCTGACCGTGTCGTCCCTTCTCCTTCCTTTTGGACGCCTTAGTGACATAAAGGGGAGGCGCTGGGTTTATTGCAGAGGATTTTTCACTTTTTCAATCGCATCGCTGTTGTGCGGCCTGGCGCCAAATGCGATGTGTCTGATCGCAGCACGATCCTTGCAGGGCATCGCCGCTGCAATGCTTATGGCCTGTTCCCCTGCACTTGTTGTAGATACTTTTCCAGTCTCTGAAAGGGGAAAAGCGTTAGGAGCGGTCGGCACAGTTGTTGCTGCGGGACTCACGGCCGGCCCTGTACTGGGTGGCCTTATAATTCACTCGTTCCCATGGCGGTTCATCTTTTTTATCAACATTCCTATCGGTATCGTATCCGCTATTCTCGCCTTACGAATTCTAAAAGACGACAAAGGAGAATTTGACGCACAGGAGCGTTTTGACTGGAAAGGAACACTGATTCTGGCTATTGGCCTCAGTCTCTTTATATACGTTATTTCCAACGCCTACGACTGGGCACTAACTTCGGCACGGACAATTTCACTTTTAGTAACCTCGATTATTTTTATTGTGCTGTTTCTTAAAATCGAAAAGCGAATGGAAAATCCTATATTTCAAACATCTCTGCTAAAGATTCGCCTTTTTCTGACACCGCTTCTCGCGGCATTGATACTTTACGTAAGTCTTTTTACAGTGGTTTTTCTTATGCCTTTTTATCTGGTGTATCCATATGGCCTTTCGATCAACAAGGTCGGGTATACAATGGTCATTCCTTTTGCTTTTCTTTTTTTTATAAGTCCTCTTTCAGGCTATATTTCAGACAGGACGGGGTCGCGCACACTTTGCACGCTTGGAATGTTTGTAATAGCAATCGCATTGTTTTCCCTGTCCAACATAACACCAAGCCATGGATATTTTTTCTTGGCAGCCCCCCTCGCACTGGTAGGAATTGGAACAGGTATTTTTGTCTCTCCTAACAATTCAACTGTTATGAGTGCTATTCCGCAGGTTCAAAGGGGCGTTGCATCGGGGACGGTTGCAGCATTCCGAAATCTGGGTATGGCAATCGGCGTAGCGATCTCGGGTCTCATATTTAACAGCATCTTTCATTCGTTCAGCGGAGGTCTGGAATTGCACAATTACAGGCCCGAACTTGAACCAGTTTTTATGACCGCTTTCAGATGGGCTATGCTTGCGGGAGGATTTGTTGCATTGACAGGGATGATCGTATCTTTTTCGCGCGGGCCTGAAAAAGCGCGAATCCATCAGTAGAAAGAGCTTTTTAAGATCCCGACAATTCTTCTTCAATCTGCCGGCAGGCACTTATAAACAGGTCGTTTTCTTCTTCAGAACAGACTGTCATACGGAGAAAATTCTGACCTTTAAGGCCATTCACCCGGCTCAGATTCGCCGTAAGAAAACCTCTCCGTGCCAGCTCCTGCCAGAGCTCATCTGCTTTCAAATGTTCGTTTCGCAGCATGAGCGTATTTGTCCGGGAGTGTATATAGGAAAACGTCTTTAATGTTTTGAGCTGCGGGTACAATCTTTTCTGTCGTATCAACAGGGTCCGCCTGGCGTTCTGAACGTGCTCCTCATCAATGGCAGCGATACCGGCTAAAAAAAGAGAGAACCAGGAAAATGGGAACATGGGTCGGTAAAGAGAAACCGCTTTCAGAATATTCCTGCTCGAACTCA
This sequence comes from uncultured Desulfobacteraceae bacterium, assembly GCA_964627015.1. Lineage (GTDB taxonomy): Bacteria > Desulfobacterota > DSM-4660 > Desulfatiglandales > Desulfatiglandaceae > CAZVGY01. The sequence continues at coordinate 24,847 of CAZVGY010000034.1, read as the reverse complement.
CGAGGTAGCCGACACGAAGGTTCGGCAGAGCGTGGATCTTGGAAAATGTACGCAGTACCATCAAATTCTCATATTTTTTTGTAAGCCGGCTTGCCGATATAACTTCCCGGTCAGTATCCGTGTATTCACCATAGGCCTCATCTACAGCAACAGCCGTTTTTTTAAGTGCACAGGCTGCTGTCAACTCTTCCATCCACTCAAGAGAAAGGCTCTGACCCGTTGGATTTACCGGGTTGCTGATCCACACTAATTTTGGACTTTGTGCACTGATGAGAACCTTGAGCTTTTGGATCGTTGCCGCAGTCCACTGAAAGTCGTCTTCAGGCGAAAGAAAAGAATAAATAGGTTTTCCACCCACTCGAATGGAAAAATCCGCAAACACACTGAAATTGGGAACCACTATAAGAAAACTATCGTCGTTTTGGAGAAAAACCCGGCTGACATGATCGATCATGGATTCCAACCCTGCGCTTAAAACAAACCATTCCGGGTTCAGGCCGTGTAATTCCGCCAGACGGCGGAGGAGGAGACGGTAGTGGTTATCCGGATAATCCACCAGATTCTGGCGGCAGAGTTCGGCCAAATCGGCCTCCTTTAAAACGGCCTCGATAAGGTCTGAATAGCCATCGGAGTTTTTTCCGATATCAAAGCGATATACTTTTTCCAGACAGTTATCGCGTTTGAGTCGTTCGATCAGATCGTACTCGTCCGTATCCTTGCTTATATAATCCTCAGTCTCCGCGCTCAAGGCCATACGTGTGAGGCGGCTCAGCATATCCTGCTCTGTCAATGAAATCCTCTTTAGTATAAAAATCCGTGTTTACATAAAATATAAAAGCTGCGCCGTTTTTCATTTAAGACATCAGATAAAAAATCTTCTACCACCATCCCTCTGTTCTTCAGATATTCTTCAAATACCGCCCGGGTACTCATACGGCAGGCCAGGGCTGAGTCGGGGTCTTCGTCCTGAAGGCGCCGTAAATCTCCCGGTATTTCCAGAAGAACAGCTTCTGTATCGGGCATATCTTCCGGAAAGGCAATGGGGTAACGCCTTAGAATTTCTTCCAGGGAAGTCTCCCTGTTTTGCGTCAGGCCGCGGTTCACATCCAGTTCTACAAGAAGCCGGTCCTGAGGCATGCCATGATGAATTCCGGAATCTATATAATAATAATAGGCCTTTTTGTAAGAAATACCGTGACCCCCCAGCCTGTTTATATAGATATGGGCATTGCGGGATTCAAGAGGCTCAAAGGTCGTGTAGCACCGCGAAATGCCTTCTTCTTTAAAAAATTCAAAATTACGCTCAAGCATTTGAAAACCCACACTGCTGTTCTGATATTCGGGGTGCACACCGAGCATGTGCCCGTAGGCAGAGCCTGGTTCGGCCGTCGCTAGACTGACAAGGAATGCGATCATCTTCTGATCATGATAAGCGCCCAGCAACCAGCCCACTCGGGGCCGATCGATTGAAAGGGCGGTCAAGGTGATGGGCGACATGGTATCAGCGGGGGGGCAGGCTCCCGACTATGGCTTGCAGCCTAATGATATCCTTCAATTCATCCGGATTCCTCAGTTCTCTAATTTCAAATTCCACTATTCGCCTCCATTTTTTTTAAAAAACCGGCAATTGTTTCTCTGACCCGGTCCGGTTCTATGATCCCATCCAGGAAACCCCGCTCCACCAGAAATTCCAGACGTCTTTCCGCCTCCATTTTTCGCATGATATCATCTTTTTCATTCTGGGGCAGGTCCAGCTTATCCATAAACCGTGCTGCGGCCTCCGGGCCATAAACCCCTATGGAGGCCCAGGGCAGAGCATAAATGGCCACGGGTTGAAATCCCGATCCCGACATGGCGTAAAGGCCGGCCGTGTAAGCCCGGCGGATGATAATGCACAGTCGCGGAACCTGAGTTTCTGCTATGGCCGAAAAAAGCTCTGCTCCTGCGAAGACAATACCCCTCTTTTCTACATCTTTTCCGATCATGAATCCGGGTGCATCCGCCAGGAAGACCACAGGCAGATTGAAGGAATTACATAACTTCAAAAACCGTGTCAACTTATGGCAGGTTTCCGGAAAAAAGACACCGCCCCTCACCATGGAATTATTGGCCGCGATTCCGGCTGCCCTCCCTTGAATGCGGCAAAAACCAGTCACGACCTCGTCCGCAAAATCTTGGGACAGCTCCAGAAATTGATTTTCGTCCACCAGGGAGTTGATCACCTGTCGAACATCAAACGGGAGGTTCAGTTTGGCAGGTATGATTTCCGAAATTCCTGGCACATCGGGTTTGGCGGGCGTTGGTCTCAATGAAGGCGGCGATTCACTTTTGTTGGATGGCAGATAGCTTAAAAAGTTACGGATCCAGGCCATGGCCTCTTCCTCTCTGGAAACTACCTGGTGACAATCGCCGACCTGCCGGCTGTGAATGCTGGTGCCCCCCAGTTCTCCGTAAGAGTTGTTTTCGTTCAACATGGCCTCCACTGCATCTGGTCGTGCCACACTGATGGATGATTCCTCAAGCATTACGACTCCGTCGCACATGACCGCCGGAAAGGCTTGAACCTGGGCCAGATGTCCCAAAACAGCGCAAACCAGAGGAACGTACCCCGAAAGTCGTGCAATTTCAAAGTATTGCCTTCCTACACAATTTTGACCCATCATCAATTCTACACCCGCCCCCTGAAAGGCGGTTTGTCCGGACTGGTAGGGTTCCGGAGAGTCATGAAGGAAAACCACCGGACAGCCCGCAGCACCCGCCTGCTGAAGTGCGTTGATATAACGTGACAAGGAAAAAGACAGGTCAGCGGTTTCCGGCAGAGGGTCAGGGTCGGCAGCAATGATCATAACCCTGCGTCCATTTATTCTTGCCCAACCTGTAAAATAAACCGATTCAGAACGTTCGAGCAGATTTTCTGAAGAATCGGGATCGCAGAGTATCCTCAGGCGTTTAGTTAAAGTAGCTTCCATTGCGTCTCCTGACAGTGCATAAATAAAACTAATATACTATTATCTTCTGAAGAATAACTATAACGATTCAGATTGTCTAACCCTTAATATGTGCAACGTGCGCCCAAATAAACGATTAGCTTGCCAAATCAGGTTAAGAGGTTATTCTGAAGTCAACAAATAGGGGTGACCGGCTTCTGACTGATCGGGTCGCGACTGTACATTCAAGGTATCCAATTCTTTTCCTGTCAGCAACCTACATCATCTAGTCCTGAAAATCCATCAGTTCAAGACTACCCGAACGGTTAATTCGCCGCGGGTCTTTTGAATAATTTGAATACCACATGCTCCTAATTCTCTTCCGTCTCCATTCCAATTCAGATACATCCTCAACAGAAGACTCAGAATGTTGTTCATGTGTATTATATAAGAAATTCGGCTTTTTTACCTTTACCTGCCAGCTTGTTCGGGTTATTCACAATATCGTAATACTGTGATAAAAAAAATTGTTGTTTTTGAAAATTGCGACATACCCGTGCTTCAAACTCTTGCTCGACCTTTAGCAATTGATAATCAGAATTTATGTGGGAACCTTTTAAATTCAATCGAATGGCGCTCTCCGGATCCCTGGGTGATCTGGTTACCCTGCTCCCCATTGTGCCATCGCCAAGGCCATTAAACCGGGTCAGATTCTCGCGTCTTCCTTTCTCATGGGCGCTTTTCTATTGACCTTCGGACTTACCGGGGTCATTGACATTATAAGGATGTTGGCAGGCTTCCAATTGACGCTCACCGTAATGGATCTGGACAGGCACAAAGACTATTTTGTCGCCAAACTGATTTTGAGGATCACTCTGGCCTCAAGCCCGGCGGCTGACTTTATTGCCGGAATTATTGTTAAACGGCTTCTAAAGTGGCATAAGCTGTCTGTATAGCCGTCTATGGTTTTTTATTTCTTCCCAAAACATCAGGCAACTTAATTTTGTTTGATATGCAAGATCTAACTCCCGGTCCATCTATCAAAAAGCGTGTTCTAATAAAACAAAAAGAGAGGTACGCATTATGGCCGCTATTTTAGATAGTGTTACAGATGCAGTCGCTTTTAGATATGTCTTTACCTTTAAAAACGGTCCGAAAAAGGAATATAAAATCAGGCTTGACAAGAAAACTTTACGTCTAATTCAGCCAGAAGACAGACCGCCTTCCCCCTGGGCAGCACTGAAAAGCTTTAAATGTCCAAATTGCCCTCTTGATGAATCAGAATACGAATTTTGCCCCGCCGCAACAGACATCATTGAATTAACTGATTACTTTAAAAATAGAGATTCTATCGAGGAAGTTGAAGTACTTGTGGAAACCCAGGAAAGGAGATATCTGAAACAAGTCCCCTTGCATGTAGGCCTAAGCTCGTTACTGGGTATATATATGGTTACCACTGGTTGTCCTGTTCTTGAAAAGCTTAAGCCCATGGTTCGTTATCATCTGCCTTTTGCATCAATAGAAGAGACTACCTACCGCTCCATAACTATGTATTTGCTGGCACAATTCTTTTTGTTCAGAAGAAAGAGTAGGCCTGATTGGAATTTGGAGAATCTTGCTACGATATATAACGATATTCAAGTAGTTAATAAAAATGTTTGCGATAAAGTCCGAGAAATTATAATAAGTAAAGATGCAGCAGCCAATGCGCTGGTGAAACTCGATTTCAGTGCGCTATACATCCTTCTTCGTCTGAATAAAAATGTGCTGGATGAAATCGAATCTTATTTTAGCGCGTATATTTCATAAATCCAGTTCTCAAAATCTAAGCCATTATAACGCTGCTGGAAATCTATAATGCGTCATGATCACCCTCGTTTTATAAAAGAAACCTGCAGCGGGTTATCCCGAGGAATGCTTTTTCACTTTTTTTATTATAACCTTTTTTTCAATTGAGCTGAAGGGAGGAGATGAATGAAGACAATGCCATCATCCAATCAAGAGACACCCAGTGAACCTCAACCCGGGGAGAAGGTTTTTAATACGCTTTGCGGAATGTGCCAGGCCAGTTGCGGCACAAAGGCATATGTCAGGGACGGTAAGTTGACCAGGGTCACCCCTTCACAGGATCATATTATCGGAAGGACCCATTGTATTAAAGGACAATCACAGGCCATACTCGAATATGTGTATTCACCCGAGCGACTGAAGGATCCTTTGATTAAAGCAAAAAGTGGATGGAGGAGGATATCGTGGGAAGAGGCCTTTGACTTTATCAGCGGTAAGCTCGAGAGACTTAAAAATGAATGGCAAGCAAAGGCACTTGCCTTTCACACGGGAACCCCTTTTATTGGCTCCATTGGTGAAAAGGTAGCCCGGAGGTTTTGTGATTCGTATGAAACCCCCAATTATACCGGGAGTGCGAGTTTTTGCTTTAGCGCCAGGATGTATGCTCACGGTTTGACGGTAAATCACGGAGGTCAGAGTGCACTCCCGAACTGGCGTGGTACCAGGTGCTCTATTATCTGGGGAGGGAATCCCATGGAAAGCACCCACCTGCTAATTCATGGGATTTCAAATCTACAGAAGGAAGGCGGAAAGTTAATTGTAATTGACCCTCGAAGGATAGAGCTGGCAAAACGGGCCGATATCTTCGCACAGATAAGGCCGGGAACTGACTGTGCGATGGCCCTTGGTCTGATACATGTGATCATAAAAGAAAACCTGTATGATGCTGACTTCGTCAGGGACTGGACTGTGGGGTTCGATAAGCTGGTCGAACATGTCGATCAATATACGCCTGAGAGAGTTGAAGAGATTACCTGGGTTCCGGCAAAAACGATCAGAGACATAGCGCGAATTTATGCAAACAATAGACCCGCAAATATTTCAGCAGGGGTTAAATTGGACCACACCATAAATGGAGTACAAACCCACCGGGCAGTCGCAATCTTAATAGGTCTCTGCGGTAACATGGACGTTCTGGGAGGCAATATATGGGCCGAGGATGTGCCTACCACCAGCCTCAGGCTACCGGAGAGGATACCTCGCGATGATGAAGGTATTGGAGCGGAATACCCTGTATTCAATATGGTAACCCATGAGAGGACTGGAATGTGCATCCCGGATGCCGTTCTGGAAAACAGGCCATACCCTGTTAGAGCTATGATTACAATGGGAACAAACCCCGTAGAAATCTGGCCTAATACTACCCGAACAATTGAAACGCTCGAGAAATTGGAATTGCTCGCTGTCATTGATCTATTCATGACAGAGACTGCTGAGATGGCTGATATAGTTTTACCGGCTGCAAGTTTCATAGAGGACTGGCAGATGAAGGACTATAGTACCCAGGGTCTTTCTTTGCTGACAATCGGTGAGAAGGCTTTAGAGCCTATTGGCAATTCGCTCCCGGTTTGGAAAATATTGGCGGGCCTTTCAAAAAACATGGGGTATGGGGAATATTTCCCCTGGGGCGATACACCTGATCTTCTGGAGTACCTTTTAAAAGCCAGTGGTCATACCCTGGAAGAATTCTTAGAAAATCCCCGGGGTCTCTTTTTAGCCAAATCTCAGCCCAGGAGATACCTTGTGAACGGCTTTAATACACCCTCTGGAAAACTGGAGATATATTCGGAATTCCTGGAGAAGCTCGGACAGGATCCTATGCCTGTATACAGGGAGCCCGCTGAAAGCCCGGTGAGCAAAAGGGATTTAGCTGAGAGTTATCCTTTCATCCTGACAACGGGACGCAGATCGAGGTATTATAATAATTCCCAAGGGCGTAACATTCCTTTCCTGAGAAAACACCTGCCTGGACCTTATATCGAAATAAACGACAAGACCGCAGAGGGATTAGGAATCCATCAGGATGAAATGGTAAATATTTCATCGGTCAGAGGAACAATTACAGCAAAGGCGAAACTTACCGAGGATATTCACCCTAAGGTTATCGAGGTAATGCATGGCTGGAGGGAAGCAAATGCCAATTACCTTACCGACAACAAGGCACGTGATCCAATCTCGGGCTATCCTCAGTACACAGCGGGTTTGTGCAGCGTAACAAAGATTTCATAGGACTATTATTAGGTTTATTCACACATCAGACAATGGTGCCAAACAGGTTTTAACATTTCATCCTTTCACACTCGATCCTTTCTTCACGAAATGACCTCCTGACCAGGTGGGTCCGTCAAATACCATGTCCCCGGGTCTCTGTGAATAAATACGTTTGTTAAAACACGCCTCTTTTACCCTTTTGTCTTCCTATCCTGCCTCGAAATTTCTTTAAAATGGTTAAATATGACCGTTGGTTAAATATGACACCGGCATCCACAGATAATCATTACAGCCCTGTGAGCATTCTTTATTCCTGTTCCCTTTATAATTCGGCATGATACGACAGAACAATGATGTAAATACAATCTGGCATGAAGTATGCTGTTATTAAATATCTATCAGATCCCCAATTTTTTTTGAGGTTTTTTGGGCAAACCATGCGACCGCTCGTTAGCAGTTAAACAGGAGATTCGGACCCGAGAGAGCGCAAATTATTTACAGAAGCAGGCAAGCAGTATGCGCAGGCTTATGACGAGCATTACACCATAAAGGATATTCACAAACCCTTCAATTGGAAAAGAGCGGTTCTTATAGAGAGGTTACCATAAATGGTTGTCTTTAAAATTATCATGAATGTAATCCCGAATAAGCAACTGGAAATGATGCAAACCCTTCTGTCAGTGATCGAACCGACATCAAAAAAGGAGGGGTGCATAAGCTTCGGCGTTTTTTGCGACATCGAAGACAAGAACCGCTTCAGCCTGCTGGGGGAGTGGAAAACCCGCAAAGACCTGGATCATCATATAGCATCTCATCAGTTCAGCGTTTTGCTGGGAACAAAACCTCTTTTATGCGAATCACTGGAAATTCAGATTTTCACGGTATCTCACTCAGAGGGAATGGATGCCGTTCATATGATCAGAAATAATAAAAGATCGGGTATGCCCCCGGTAGATGGACATGGGAGGTTTATCAAATGAACATTCTTCTTATTTATCCCGAATTTCCCGATACGTTTTGGTCTTTTTCTTACGCGCTGCGTTTTATCAGAAAAAAGGCGGCCTTTCCACCACTTGGTCTGCTCACCGTAGCGGCACTGCTTCCAAAACAATTTCAAATGCGTCTTGTCGACCTGAACGTGGAAGTTTTAAGCGACGAAGATCTTGTATGGGCCGACATGGCCTTTATCAGTGCAATGGCGGTCCAACGCAAGTCAGCCGGCCATGTCATCGACAGGTGCAAAGTCAAGGGATTGAAGGTTGTCGTCGGCGGTCCGCTTTTTACGGCCCAGCCCAACGCCTTTGAACAGGTGGATCATCTGGTTTTGGGCGAAGCTGAGAATACGCTGCCGGCGTTTATCACGGATCTGAAAAATGGATGTCCAAAAAGAATTTACACTGCGGATGGTTATCCCGACATCCACCAGACCTCCGTTCCTTTATGGAGTTTGATTAAGGTAAATCGCTACGCATCGTTGAACATTCAATATTCCAGAGGATGCCCATTCAACTGTGAGTTCTGCAATATCACGGCTCTTTTCGGGCGCACGCCGCGCATCAAAACGCCGCAACAGGTGGTCGCTGAACTGGATGTAATTTACCAGGCTGGCTGGCGCGGCAACATCTTTTTCGTGGATGATAATTTTATCGGCAACAAACGTTCACTTAAGGAAGATTTGCTTCCAGCCCTGATCAAATGGCGCCGGGGTAAAAAAGGGTGCGTATTTTTTACGGAAGCATCGATCAACCTCGCCGATGATCCCGAACTCATGGCGATGATGGCCCAGGCTGGGTTCGACTCAGTTTTTATCGGCATCGAAACGCCTTATGCGAACAGCCTTACCGAATGCTGCAAGACGCAGAATAAAAACAGGGATCTGCTCAAGGATATCAAAAAAATACACCGCTCCGGGTTGCAGGTCATGGGCGGCTTTATTGTCGGCTTTGACAGTGATCCGCCCTCCATCTTTCAACGCCAGATCGATTTCATTCAGAAAAGCGGCATTGTAACTGCCATGGTGGGCATGCTCCAGGCCCCTCCCGGAACCCGGTTGTTCGAACGCCTTGCACTGGAAGGGCGCATAAGCACGGAGTTTTCCGGCGACAATGTGGATGGCCGGACCAATATAATTCCAACCATGGGTCTGGATAGGCTGATCAATGGTTATCGCGCTATCATGGAACAGATCTATTCACCCCGTAAATATTACCAGCGGGTCAGACGCCTTTTAAGGGAACTCAAAGCGCCGGCGCCAACTTTCGGCGATCGGCAGCGAGTACTCGCGTTTTGGCGAGCCTGCCTGCGGCTGGGCGTCTTGGGGAAAGAACGGCTTCAGTACTGGCGCCTGTTGATGTGGACTATAGTGCGAAGACCCAGGCTGCTACCGTTGGCGGTTACCCTGGCAATCTACGGTTACCATTACCGGAGAATATGCGAAACCCATATTCTCGAGGCACGGTAAGCCATAATCCCTTGAAACCCCGAGACATTCGCCTCGAACGTTCAAACATCCATAACGCGGATCGACTCAAAAATGAAGGAGGCACGCTATGACTGAATGGAATCAATCCCCCGGCGGATCCACGCCGACGCTGGATGACGTGCTGGAGAAAGTTCGACAGCAGTTTAAAAAAATCAAAGGCATTCCGGTCCTGATCCTTGTCGCCGTTGTGGTGTTAGTCTTCTGGACTACATGGTTCACCGTCCAGCCGGAAGAGACGGGGATTGTACAGCGCTTCGGAAAAGTCCAGCGCACGACCGGTCCCGGACTGCATTTCAAGCTGCCATTGGGTATCGAAAAGGTCCGTCTGCTCCCCACGGCCCGAGTGCTCAAGGAGGAGTTCGGCTTTCGAACGGTGTCCGCCGTTCCGGGCCAAAAGACCCGCTATGATCCGCGCGGCGCTTACAAGGACGAGTCGCTGATGCTTACCGGAGACTTAAATGTCATTGATGTCCAGTGGATCATCCAGTATCGCATCGAAGACCCGATCCGCTACCTGTTCCAGGTTCGCAATACCCCGAAAACGATCCGGGATACCAGCGAGGCGGTTATGCGCCGGGTGGTCGGCAACCGTCTGGGCAGCGATGTACTGACTACAGGACGGGTGGCGGTGTCCAGTAAAGCAAAAAATGAGATCCAGAAAATCCTCAAGGACTATGAGTCAGGTGTTCGCCTGGTTACGGTGGAGCTTCAGGATGTGACTCCGCCAGATACCGTAAAACCGGCCTTCAATGAAGTCAACGAGTCCCGTCAGGACAAGGAACGGACGATCAATAAGGCCCAGGAGCAGGCCAACCGGGAAATTCCCAAGGCCCGGGGCGTGGCTGTGCAACAAGTCAGTGAGGCCGAAGGGTACGCCGTTGAGCGTGTCAACCGGGCCGAAGGCGAGGCAAACCGTTTCGAGGCCATTCTGGGAGACTACCAGGGAGCGCCGCAGGTAACGCGCCGGCGTCTGTATCTGGAAGCCATGACGGGTTTGCTGGCAGACATGAAAGGCATCTATATCGTGGATCAGGACCAGAAGGCTATGGTGCCATGGCTTCCACTGGAGTCCGGTGCACAACCATCATCGCAAGGGAGGAAGCCATGAAGTTTTCACTGAAAACCGTGATTATTGCGATATCAGTGGTAATCATTATCGTGCTTTACAGCAGCCTTTATACCCTGGAAGAAGGCAGGCAGGCCATTGTAGTGCAGTTCGGACGGCCCGTAGGAGAAACAGTTACCGAGGCGGGGCTGCATATGAAACTGCCGTTTGTGCAGGAGGTCCGGCTCTTCGAAAAGCGTCTGCTTATCTGGGACGGTGATCCGAATCAGGTCCCCACAAAGGGGCGCGAGTTCATCTGGGTGGACACCACCGCCCGATGGCGGATTGCGGACGCAAAAAAATTCCTGGAAAACGTGGCCAGCGAAGAGGGGGCACAGTCGCGCCTGAACGATATTCTCGATTCCGTGGTGCGTGACCAGGTGTCGAGCAGTGAACTCGTGGAGCTCGTTCGCAGCGCAACGTGGGAAGTCCCCGAGGACAAAGTGCTGAAGGAAGTCCCAAAGGAGCGGGAAGAAGAGCTTAAAAGAGAGATCGCGCGTGGAAGGGAGGAAATCACCCGAACGATACTGGCTGAGGCACAAAAAATCATCCCTCAATACGGCATCGAGTTGGTGGATGTGCGTATCAAGCGTCTCGACTACGTGGAAAGCGTCCGCGAAAAGGTCTATGAACGCATGATCTCCGAGCGCAAACGCATCGCCGCCCAGTTCCGTTCAGAAGGCGAGGGACGCAGCGCGGAGATCCTCGGGACAATGGAAAAAGAGTTGCGCCAAATCCGTTCCACCGCTTACCGCCGGGTGCAGGAGGTTCAAGGCCAGGCCGATGCTGATGCAACGCGCATATACGGCGAGGCTTACAATAAAAATCCAGAGTTTTACTCCTTTTTGCGTACCCTTGAAAGCTACAAGGAGAAAACGAATAAGAATGCCGTGATGATCCTCACCACCGACAGCGATTTCTATCGATACGTTAAACAAGCGCGTCCGGGAAAATGAAGGGAGTTTTGGATTCAATGAATGCTCAGACAGCCGTTTATAAAGATCTGGTGAAGGCCGGTATTGCGGATTCGAGCGAGGTGACGCGATTTGCGCCTCAAAATGTCGCATCTGTGGCCGGCCTTCTCATGACCGAATAGGCGATAGACTCTGACAAGCCTCAAGAAGAGAAATCCTCAGCGCCCTCCATGCCAAGGGAAGACATGTATTCATTAGTCGACGATGAGAAAAAACAAACCCTTTTCCAGGAGTAAACGCCATGCGACTATATCTGATCAATCCCTCCAACCCGCTTGTCAGCATCGTCAAAACCAGGAAGAGCCGCTGGAACCGTTACCGCGTGTGGAAACCGCTCAGTCTTATGGTTCTCGCGGGCCTGACCCCGCCGGAGTGGGAAATCTCAATTGTAGACGAAAATTTGGGCATACCGGACTATCGGGCCATGCCCCGGCCTGACCTGGTGGGCATTACCTCTTTTACATCCCAGGCGAACCGTGCCTATGAGATCTCGAATCATTTCCGACGGTTGGGCGTACCTGTCGTCATGGGCGGCATTCACGCTACCATGTGCATGGATGAGGCCATAGAGCGTGTGGACTCGGTCGTCACGGGTGAAGCGGAGGGCATCTGGTCTCAGGTCCTGGAGGACGCCAGCCATGCCGGGCTGAGGCGCCATTACGATGGGGGCCTGGCCGAGATAAGCGATGTGCCGATCGCCCGTCATGATTTGCTGTCTGCGGGATATGCCTGCGGGGCCATTCAGACCACCCGAGGCTGTCCATTGAACTGTAGCTTTTGCAGCGTGACGGCGTTCAACGGGGCCCGCTACCGGCACCGACCCATTCCGGATGTTGTGCGGGAATTTCAGTTGATCCGCGAAAAACATGTTCTGGTGGTGGACGACAACCTCATCGGCACGCGCCCTAACCACATCGCCCGTGCCAAAGACCTGTTCCGGGCCATGGCACAGGAAAACCTAAGGAAAGAATGGGTTACCCAAGTCTCCATTAACTTCGCTGATGACGAAGAGCTCCTGGCGCTGGCCTGGAAGGCCGGGTGTAGGGGAGTCTTCATCGGCTTTGAAACCCCCTCGCGGGAAGGGCTGCGGGAGCTGGGTAAAAAATTCAACCTTCTGAAGGGCCGGGATTTTCGCACATCCGTGGAGCGAATCCAGCGGCACGGCATGCTTGTTGCGGGGTCCTTCATCATCGGTCTGGATATCGACAAGCCTGGCATCGGCAAACGTATCGCCGAGGCGGCCCGCCGGTATGGCGTGGACAATCTTAATGCGCTGTTTCTGACTCCACTGCCCGGCACTCGCCTTTGGGACCAGATGAAATCGGAGGACCGTATCGCCCTCGATACTTTCCCCGAGGACTGGAAATATTACACACTGACCTTTCCGGTGGCGCGGTATAAGCATCTATCCCTGGACGGTATTATCAAAGAAATGATCTCCTGCGACCGGGAATTCTATTCCATCGCTCGAATTTCGAGCAGGGTATGGAGAAACGTGCGGCAACGGCGCGAGCCGCTGATCAACCTTGTGGGAAATCTCTCATACAGGCGCAATCTCCAGCTGAGTTTTGCAGCATATATGGATTTCAAGGCATCCTTAATGGCGAAGGCTTGACAGTAAGTTGTCATTATGTCGTCTAAATTTAAAGACCAAAAGTTAACGGTGGCTTAGTTCCTGGCCTTACACATCTTATTATTATCTTAGACGAAGAAACCCTGTCGTTAGGGCTGAAAAAACTGAATATGGAAGTAAAATCGGAGACGGTGGAGGTGCCCGGGAGGCAAGAGCCTTCTATAGACAAATAAAAACTTAAGTAAAGAAGGAGGGATTGTTATGGTCGTTTTGAATTTCGTCATTGCCCTTGTTGCGTTGATCATTGCAATTATGGCATTTCAAAGGACAGGCGGAGCTAAAGAGCTCAAAAAAAACACAGCCGAGCTTCTGGCCAAAATGGAAAAAAGGATGAGGGAAAAAGAAACAGGCAAAGCGGATGAGGAAAAAGCACAACAATAGACGATACCATATGGAAGGCTTTAAATGGCCACAAAATACGAAATACCATAATTATCGGTATGTTATCCGTCCGTTCTTAGGCCTGATGGTTATTCCGGCGGCCCTGCGACGGATTTGATGGGGGCTAATCATGTACGTTTCGTTAATCATCACCTTTTTGCTTCTACTGGTAATCATCATCACAGCTATACAAAACAGTATGCCTTTGGATTTCAAGTTTTTTATCTGGAAATTTCAGATATCTATTACAGCCTTGATTTTTTATTCTTCTCTCATTGGTGGTGCCATTGTGGCGGTTTTGGCCTTACCAAAACTGACGAAGAAATCCCTTCACGTGAGGAGCATGAATAAGGAGATCCATAAACTGAAGGAAAGACTTCTAGAGTTGGAAAATAGAGATGTTAGCGGGTCTCAGATAGAATAGCCCTCCCTTGAGAGATGTGAACGTTTGCATTTCTGGATGCTGGTCATTTCTGTAATTCTTGTCAGAGTATGAAGGATAAGAATTCTCATTCAATGAGAACCTAAGAGTGGAGGCTCGAAATGGTGGAAAGCACATTAACAGCAATTGGCAGAGTCACTAAAAAGGCGGTTATAGGAGCCTTCAAGGGCACTGGCGATAAGGCGCAAGCCATTGTGGAGACGACTGCTGATCTGGTGAAAGTGACTATTGGGGGAGTGGACGATTTCACGCTTGCCCTTGAAAAAAAAGTGGGAGAGATCGCGTCAGGAGCAATCGAGGCCGCAACCGAAGTTGGTGGTGACGTATCCATGACCATAAAGTCCACCGTCTATGCAATTGTGAAAGCGGGTTCAGATGCGGGGGCGGATGTGGCCAAGATTGCTGTTGCAGCCACTGAGGCCGCCATCAAGGCAGCAGCCAAGGCTGGCGCCGATATCAGTGAGGCAACCAAAACAGCAGTCTCTGGGGCTATCGAAGCTGGTGAAAAAATGGGGACACATGCATCTAAGGCGGTAAGGGATGCCCTGGCAACTTCGATCAAAGGTGCCAGGGATGTGATCAAGGGGGAACCTGAATAGATAAGGTCTGCATATTTTTCATCCCATATTTTGTTTCAATTGTGGAGCCCCACACACAAGCGCGTGGCTTTGTGCATAAACGGGTAAATGTGGTTATTACACCATAAGGGATAACGGGAGAGAGCAAGAATAAATGAAAAGGAGGTTTTCCAAATGAAAAACCTTATGTTCGCAAGTGGTTTATTGCCAATAGTGCTGCTGTTCGCACTTGGGGCTTTGCCGGGTTGCGGTGAGAAGGAGGAAACCGAGAGCAAGCCCGCAACCGTATCCAAGGAAGACGTCAAGAAGGAACCCAGGGAAGCTTATGACGCAACCAAGGCCTACACTCAGGAGCAGATACAGGCCTTTCGGGAACAGGCCGAAACCAAACTCGCTGAATATAAAAAGGACATTGATCAACTACAGGCAAAGGCCGAAGAGCTGGGAGGGGATGCGAAGGCGAAAGTTAAACAACAGCTCACGGCATTGCGTCAAAAGCATGATGAGGTGACTGAAAAATTGCAGGAGCTGAGTTCTTCCAGCGGAGATGCGTGGGAGCAGATAAAATCAGGGATCAATGCGGCCATGGAGGATTTGGGTAACGCTTACAAAAAGGCTGTGGCCGAGTTCGGCAAATCCTGAGAACGTTCACTTTACTCGCCTTCGCCAGGATGCCCAGTGCGCCCTTCCTCCGTAGCAGCGCTACTTCGGAGACTGGAAAAGCACGGGAAGGAATGGTGACAGGCGACCGCAACTCGGCCCGCAGGGCGAAGAAGAAGCGTCGCTTCGGGGCGGGGTTCCGCTGCTACCTGCTCAGGCGGGGCTGGTTCGGGCCTGGAGCAAGATGATGAATGGGTCAATGGATTGGAAGTCGGCGGCGGCCTTTACGGTCAAGGATGCGCAGAAGGGTGTCCTCAAGGGGGGTTGGTGCGTTCTATTGTTTGCAGCGCTTGTGTCTGCGAATCTTCCCGCCGTCGCCTTTGCCCAATCATCCTCATGTCCCGGCATTCACATAAACATTCTCAATATTAGAAACAGCACGGGAACCATAGCTTGCGCGCTTTTCGACTCGCCGGCCGGTTTCCCGATCGAGTACCTGCGCTACGCAACTAGTATGATGGCAATAAAAATCCGGGATACGCAGGCGCGTTGCGACTTTGTAGGTATCCCGCCGGGAACGTATGCGCTTGCCGTTATTCATGATGAAAACAGGAACGGCAAGCTTGACACGAACTGGCTGGGTCTCCCGACTGAAGGCTACGGTTTTTCAAGCGACCCCAAAGTCACGCTCAGCACACCTCCGTTCTCTGCCGCCAAATTCGAGTACAACGGGGGAACCCTAGATATCTCGATCAACCTGCATTATTAAGCGTCCGTTATATTATGCATCGTATCATTAGGAGACAAAAGCTATGAGCATAAGAAGAATATCATTTATCGAGGCGGGCACGCCCAGTCTGCATATCTTCAGCAAATTCCTCATATCGCGACGCATGTCATCGACCACCCTCCAGATCGAGACCCTCAGGCCTATGGGTTGTTTTTATTCGTGGAAGTATATTTTCAGGCATGTGGTCTCAGGTTCTGGAGGATGCCCGACGTGGCGGGCTGAAGCGTCATTACGACGGGGGCTGGCCGAGATAAGCCATGTGCCGATCGCCCGTCATGATTTACCGGCTGCGGGATATTTATGATAAAATGACTAACTATCCTAACAGATTGAAGATCTACCCCAACATCAATATCAATATTGAAGAACATCTCAGCTTTGGGAGAACAGAAATGAATGTTAAACTCATAATTGCCTTAATTCTGGCCGGACTGGCGGTCATATTCACAATCCAGAATGTTACGATCATAAAGCTGAGGTTTTTGTTCTGGACCCTTTCCATGTCCGGGGCATTGTTGATGTTCCTGATCCTGTCGGCGGGGATAATTCTGGGCTGGTTGCTTCACGAAATTTTCATTAGAAGAAAAAGCCGCGCTCACGACAAACAGGAGACTGTTACAGATATAGACGGTTATTTGATGATTCGGAAAGAATGCCACAGGACCAAATTCGGCTTCAATTTCATAAAGGCGCAAACCAGTGACCGGTATTGCGCCCAGGCTTTTTAAGGCTTTCCGTCCCATGGTTCCTGTGGGGCTGACAATCCCGGAGAAGTTCTAGTAACTACTTCTCATTCAAGGACAGATAAAATGAAATGAAACACGACTGCATCTGTCGGTAGAGGTATTATTTTAACGTAGAATCACTGGCAGGCGCAAAAAAAATCAGGGCTTACAACGCAACAGGTCGGCGCGAGTTGTGTAACACCCACCGGACTTTGAAAAAATTGATGTTATTCGGGATTTATGTTATCATTTTTGTGTTTTTGAATTTGTCCACGATAAACACAGAATCATTAAATGATAAAAAGTTTTCTGGAAATTCACAACAGCATCCTGGGGTCCATTCGCGAACCCCTTATCCTTCTAGACCCGGGTCTGAAAGTCGTAACGGCCAATCCCTCTTTTTACCAGACATTTAATGTTAAGCCCGTCGATACCGAGGGCGTGCTAATATTCGATCTCGGCAACCGGCAATGGGCCATTCCCAAGTTAAGGCAATTGCTCGAAGATATTCTTCTAAAAAATACCGATTTTCGCGATTTTGAAGTAGAACATGACTTTGAAAGCATCGGACCCAAGATCATGCGTTTGAATGCCAGGCGAATCTATGGCGAAGGGGATCAAACCCAGTTCATTTTGTTGGCCATCGAGGATGTGACGGAGCGTGAATATTATAAAAAGCACCTTGAGGAGTTGGTCGAACAACGAACGGCCGAAATAAGAAAGCTCAAAGATCAGCTCGAAGCGGAGACGGCCTATCTTCAGGAAGAAATCAGACTGGTACACAACCATGAGGACATTGTCGGTAAAAGCGATGCTATTAATTACGTGTTTTTCAAAGTTGAACAAATCGCTGGTACAGATACCAACGTGTTGATTCTCGGAGAAACTGGAACCGGCAAGGAACTGGTGGCCCGCGCCATTCATGGAACGAGCCTGCGCAAGCACCGCGCACTGGTTAAAATGAATTGTGCTGCCCTGCCTTCCAACCTTATTGAAAGCGAACTTTTCGGCCATGAAAAAGGTGCTTTCACCGGTGCCCATTCCAGACGCCTAGGTCGCTTTGAAATTGCCGACGGTGCCACCTTGTTCCTGGATGAAATCGGCGAACTGCCCTTGGAATTGCAGCCCAAGCTGCTTCGGGTAATCGAGGACGGGGAGTTCGAGCGCCTGGGTAGCTCAGAGACCAGAAAAGTGGATGTCCGTATCATTGCCGCCACCAATCGTGATCTGCAAGCTGAAGTCCAAAAGGGCGCTTTCCGAGAGGATCTGTGGTACCGGCTGAATATTTTTCCGATCACCTTGCCCCCACTGCGCGATCGCCTGGACGACATCCCCCTGCTGGTCAATTTTTATATTGACAGAATTTCAAGAAGACTAGGCAAGGTCATCAAAGTGGTTCCGGAGGGTGTGATGGACGCGCTGCAACACTACCATTGGCCCGGCAATGTTCGCGAGTTGGAAAATGTCCTCGAACGGGCGGTGATCAACTCCTCAGGCCCCAAGGTGCGGCTGGTAGATGAACTGAAAAAACCGCATAAGGATGCACACAGGCCCGAACAAACCCTGGAACATGTTGAGCGGAACTATATCAAGCGCGTGCTTGAACACACCGGCTGGAAAGTGAGCGGCAGAGGCAGTGCGGCTGAAATCCTGGGCCTTGACCGCAGCACCTTGCGCGCCCGTATGCGTAAACTCAATATCCGCAAGCCTTGACTTCTCATTCCAATTCCATTCAGTTTTACTATCGACAACCCTGCATTTCATGGAAGACCGGAAAAATAGCTGGATATGACTAATGGTTAATTATGACCTAGTTTTTGTTACTCTAGATTGCGCTTCAACTTGTTTGGCCAATAGCGTTTTATTGTGCTTTTTGAAACCAAAAAAAAATGAGTCAATAACCAACCCTGGAGTGGCCCCGAATTCGACCCCGTATCCAGCATTCTTTACCTGACAGCCTGTTATTGCACCCTCAAATATGGCTATTTTTTTCATTATAAATATTAAATAATTACCTTGACAGCAATTCCAACTACCTGTATGATTTTATCTATTTGACAGTATTCTTGGTTGTAACTGAAAATCACGTAAGCCCCGGAATTACTTCGGGGCTTTTTTTATTAGCACACAGAAAAGAGGTATTTATTGGACTTCGAATCATTTAATTTTCATCTTTCCGTAGCCGCAGGTGTTGCCGCGGCACATTATGAAACGCCTACCCCGGTTCAGGCTCAGGCAATCCCGCAGGTAATCAGTGGTCGTGATGTAATAGCTATGGCCCAAACCGGCACCGGTAAAACAGCGGCATTTGTTCTTCCGATACTCAATCGACTGGTAGGGAGTAAATCTGAACGGGTTCGCTCCCTGATAATCGTCCCTACCCGTGAACTGGCCGAACAAATTCATCATGATATCGAAACGCTGGGTCGCAAAACACGCATAAAAAGTGCCACTGTTTACGGTGGCGTTGCAATTAATCCTCAGATCCAGAAATTGAAGCATGCCGATATTGTTGTCGCCTGTCCGGGCCGGCTTCTTGACCATATCGGACGTAATAGCGTTGATCTTTCCCGACTCGAAGTACTGGTTATAGATGAAGCCGACCAGATGTTCGACATGGGATTTCTTCCTGATATCAGGCGAATTTTAAAACATATTCCAAGGGAACGCCAGA
This sequence comes from uncultured Desulfobacteraceae bacterium, assembly GCA_964627015.1. Classification (GTDB taxonomy): domain Bacteria; phylum Desulfobacterota; class DSM-4660; order Desulfatiglandales; family Desulfatiglandaceae; genus CAZVGY01. The sequence continues at coordinate 5,477 of CAZVGY010000034.1, read as the reverse complement.
CGCTGCTTTTTTCGGCTACCATGCCCCTTGAAATCCGGCATTTGGCCAGGGATATCCTGAAAGACCCAAGAACCGTCCAGGTAGGGGTCACCGCACCTGCCGATACTGTCAGTCACGTATTCTATCCTGTAGCCCAGCATCTAAAAACGGCACTGCTATTAATGCTGCTGGGAAAAATCAATGCCAGATCAGTGCTGGTCTTTACCAGAACTAAACATCGCGCCAAGAGCCTGGAGAAAAAACTTACTGGTGCAGGATATCGATCTGCTTCACTGCAGGGGAACCTTTCCCAGACACGTCGCCAGGCGGCACTGGACGGCTTTCGCGACGGAACTTTCCAGATCCTGGTGGCTACCGATATTGCCGCTCGCGGTATTGATGTCACCCGGATTTCTCATGTCATTAACTTTGATATACCTTCCACGCCAGACGCGTATATTCACCGCATAGGCCGGACAGGCAGGGCAACTTGTAAAGGTGAAGCTTTTACCCTGGTTACTGGAGAAGATAAGAATATGGTGTGCGCCATCAATCGGATTATCGGCTCCAAGGTCGAACACCGTATCTTATCTGCTTTCGACTACGGTTCACCAGTGCCTAATCGTGAAATCCGTTCGCAGGGGGCAGAAAAAACGCAGCGGAAAATATCCGGTGAGAGAAAGTGTCGCATTAAAACTGAATCACTCTCGAAGGTTTTCATTCAGCCAAAATACTACTGAATGTAGAAAAAAGAGGGGGATGACAATCCCCCTGCGGTAAAACGGCGTTAAATTTCTCTGATACAGGTGTAAAGTCAAAGTAAAATAGAAGGAAAAAATACTCCTCGCAGATGGTTCATCAGCCAGTAGTTCTAATATTTAAACTTTGTTGGATGTTTGGTTATTCACCACCCTATGAGGCATGCGCGGGCGTTGCCATGGTCAGCTGGAAACTCGACTAGCTTATTATAAGAATTCTACCTTTAATAAAGTGAGGATGGACTACTTCCCTGTTTATTATCCTACCTTTTCCCTTATCTACAAAAAACTGTCCGAGTAATTCGAAAGTCGGCCTTCCTGGGTCCGCAATAATAATCCTCTTAATACCAGACTCAAGTGCTCTGAAAAAAAGGCTTTTCAGGACCTCAACCTGTTCATCCCAGAAACATATATCAGATCCGATTATTATTTCATGTCGTTCCATCTGTTTGACTGACAATTCTTTAAAACTTGATCTCAAGGTGGTTATTTCGATGTTATTTATTGTGGCATGTAGTTGTACATAAGGAAAAACGGCTTCATCACTATCCATGCATGTGACTAAAGAATTATGGTTTCTAGCACAATATATCCCGGCCAGTCCCCACCCACATCCGATATCGATTATCCTTGAATTTCTGACAAATCCACAATGTTTGAAATAATCGATCAATAACCAGTTCGATGACCATACCCTGAAACCGTGTAAAGCAGGTTTATGAAGACGCTTGAGTTCACGAATAGCTTTATGACGGGAACGAAGAACCCTTATACCAGATTCAAAAAAATCCTTTTCAGTATTTTTGGCCATTATTTCTAGTATAATGAAAAGTTGGAAAAGCAAGCTCATACTTTATGTTGAATAGGTTTCCTAGAAACGCTGCCTTTTCCCATGGCTTCTATCTCTTTGTCCCCCGCCGGGCCCTCCTCTTTTACCGCCTCTATTTGTGGGTTTGTTTCTCGCTTCATTTACGTTTAATGCTCTACCTTTAAGCTCTTTAGTGTTCAAATTATCAATTGCGGATTGAGCTTCAGCATTATTTGGCATCTCCACAAATCCAAAGCCTTTAGATCGGTTAGTATACTGATCTTTAATAATTTTTATTGATTCAACTGACCCGAAGTCTTCAAAAGCCTGCTTTAAATCTTCTTCGTTTACTTCATATGATAAATTACCGACATAGATATTCATTTTGATCTCCTTTCGATTAAATAAAGATATTTTAACTAAATGATTTAACTCTATAACCAAATAATTAAGGGCATCACATCTTAAAAAATAGAAGTAATGCCCTTTTTATCAGAACAATGACTTATAATACGGTAACATTTTTTGCAGAGGGTCCTTTTGGACCCTGCTCTATATCAAACGTAACGTGGTCGCCTTCACTAAGAGATTTGAAGCCGGTTGAATTTACACCTGAATGATGAACAAACACATCCGGGCCATTTTCCTGCTCAATAAAGCCAAAACCTTTGCTATCATTGAACCACTTAACTACTCCATTTGTCATAGTAACATCCTCCTTTATATTAATTTCTCACGTTCTCGAACCTCTGGATGTCACTTTTAACAAACAGCTTTGTCCATTAGCGCAAAAAAAGCTCACCCATAAAGGCGAGCCCTCATGATAGTTTTAATATTAAGTTTATTATTTTTAAAAGTAAAGCATTATTATAATTTTTCTTAAATAATTTTTTTATTCAACAAAAATAACTAAAATAGAGTGAATAAAGCAACATTGAAGAAGCACCATCTACCCAACAAAAAACTGCAATCAAATGAAACCATTTGAGCCCTTCTGCTTTTAACTTTCACATATGATCCTCATATAACCGGCTGGTGATGGAGCAAAGGGGAAAAAGCCCGCGTTGATTTATTTCTTATGTTTCAGCCTTCAGACCCCGGTTCTTCTGTGTACAGGTCAGCCCATTTGTTGGATCCCCTTCAGACAGCATTTGCCTCAGGGCCTTACGCTCTTCAAGTCCCGGCATGATACCGCTGATGTCTGCTTCAATCACCGTGCTACCATCTTCTTTAGTAATCGTGACAGATGCTTTGGCTCGGCCGTTAAGCTCTATAGCTGTAATTATCCAACTGCATGTGACTGTTTCACCAATATATACAGGGCTTTTAAATTGTAAGTCCATAGCAGCCGCCAGCCATCCAATCTGCCCTCCAATTTCTGTAGCCAGACTTGCTACCAGAAGTCCATGACAGATCGGTTCTGAGAGCTTCCTCGCTTTAATAAAACGGGCATCAAAATGAACCGGATTATAGTCTCTCGATAACTGAGCGAAAAGAATAACATCATCATCTGTAAAGGTTCTTGAGGTTTTGAATGAGTCACCCACTTGCAGACCCTCAGCGGCCCTTTCTCTGAGACTTACCATTTCTTTTACTCTTCTTTTGTGTTTTCAATCGAAATATAGTGTTAAAGCCCCGCCCTTATAAACAGGTACTCGTCGAACCATTTCTGTTCGTCAAGCATTTTGCGGCGCTGGTGAGAAAGCTTTTGGAGAATATGAGGTTCGCCAGGAAAAACATATAATTAAACCGGTGCATGGCCATACTGTTCATTGGCTTTTCCTGACATCAGTACCTCCCAAATTTACTATCTTGTTTAGCTATCGGCAGACAACTTGCCTGGCCTCAAGCTTGTCTTAGTTTTGTCAGCCGGAGGTCTGCATAGTTCTGCAGTTTCAGGGCAGGTTCAGCCTTTTATGCATCTCTATATATTTTTTCACTTCAGTCGCCGGATGGAAAACACCAAAATGCCCTTCACACAGGATATCTACCCCCAGGTCCAGCAGTTTTTCCATGGAGTCCTGATAATCATAAAGGTCGGATAGAAAGTCTTTGTGGAAAGGTCCATGCACGTCCTGCCCGAATAGAACCTTTTCCCCCTCCGCCCTTACAAGAACTGAAATGGATCCGGGTGTATGCCCGGGAGTGTGGACGCACTGAAATATATAGGGGCCAAATTCCAGATCCTCGGTATCCTTCGAGAGTTTTCGATCAAGTCTGACAGGCCTGTACCGGATTCCATACCAGGAGGCTGCAGTCCTGGGGTCATGTCCCTCTTCTTCAATAGGTAGTGCATCCAGTTCATGGGCATAAAATTTAATATTAGGAAGTAACTGCCGAAGATCAAAACAAATTGCGATGTGATCAATATGAGAATGGGTAAGAATGCAATGCCGGATATCCTTCAGGTGTAACCCATAAGACCGGATACCTTTTATCATGTCCAGGTCCATCCCCGCATCAATCAGCACCAAACCGTCTCTGCTCTGTGTATCGACCATATACACAGAACATCCACTGTCTCCCACGTGATATATATTTTTAATGATTTCCCTCATATTGAGAATTCCTTCTTATATGTCTGACTTTGTATCTCACAAGATATTTGGTATCTACAGTCTTCCCTTTTTTTTACAGATTATTTTCAATACATTATCAGGATTTGACTCACAATCAAAACATAACCTTGGCAGTACATAGTACATACTGATCTCTTCTCCCTTGAAACAAAATATCGATCCACATCTGCCAGGGTAAACATTCCTCTCCTCGTTCCTGACTGGCAGTATATCATATTCAACAACTTATTCAATTACTTGGACTGCACTAAATCTTTGACCCATTTAGAGAGGTTGTTGGACTCTTTTTATCCAGCAGATTGATGGGTTATTTATCAAAAGAGACTCCTAATTCAGCAAGACGGCCCGAATTAAAAGTATAAACCTGCGACTTTCGTTTGTCCGGCAGGTTTTTCGTGAGGTAAACAGGAGCAAAAAGCATAGATATTAGTACTAGCAAGATCACGGAAACAGCGAGGACCCCTGGAGTGATTCGAAGCCTCCTTTTAAATACAACCCTGGCCCATCCCCAGTGGAGCCAAAGGTGGACGAAAATAAAAAGAATCATAATGAGAGACAGCGTCCAGTGGAGATCCGCAAAATCTTTTCGGGGTACCCCCAGTACTGTATATCCGCATAAATCGACAGGGAATTCGCGCAACACGATACCGCTAAATACAACCAGGATAAATTCGATAAACAGGAAAAAGTCTATCCAGAAGTTTATGGTATTTTTTTTCATTATTCTGACTCCCCTTTTTTTATAAACAGGTATATTCGCCCCTGCTTTCCATTGTAAATAAATCCTGCTTTTTCGATTTCCTTGATCATTTCCCTGGCTGGCCCCCGGGTTTTTTCAAAGGAAAGAATTCCCTGGTCTTTTAAAATTCGAGATAACTCTGAGATGACGTTGCCCAGTCCACCGGCGATATACCGAAGCCCGAATAAAAAGGCCAGGTCGACACTTTTATCAGATAGTCGAGTATTTGAGGCGTTGATGCTCATAGGTGTGATGTTCCTCAGAGCCTCCCTTTCCTTTTTTTTATTCACTCTGGCCACGAAACGTGGTTGGATATCACAGGTATAAACATGCCCTTTATCTCCAACAATCTTTGCCGCGGGTATGGTGAAGAAGCCCGGACCGCATCCAACCTCTAGAACTGTCTGGCCTTTTATCAATCCTGCCGCATCCAGGAGTTTGTATGGATTTCTAACCAGAGGGAGAATAGGGTTATCATGAATAATTTGAATCATCCAATAGGCAATGCTTGATGCTTCAAGTCCAGATTGATATTTTGTTCTATTTTTTTGTATTTTCATTTAGGGTCTTGACTAGAACAGGACTTAAATTTTAGTCTAAGTTCTCGTCATGAC